>CAZDNV010000016.1:0-25075 GCA_964506875.1 uncultured Candidatus Bathyarchaeia archaeon | reverse complement strand
TTGCGATTCTAGCGGGCACTGGCCCAGTTGGGCAAACTGCGGCAAGACTCTTCGTTTCTGAAAAGGCCACTGTAACAATCACGTCCCGTTCCGCTCAAAGGGCATCTTCATTGGCAGCAAAAATAAATGAAGAGTCTGGGACTAGCGGAATTCGCAGTCTTGAAGCCCAAACCCCTGAGGAGATTGGCAAGGCTATAGAAGGAGCAGAAATTGTTCTTTCCGCAGGCGCTGCTGGAACTCAGCTACTTCCTCAGAGCGTACTTAAGGAGCATGGGAGGAAATGCAAGATCGTGGTTGACGTTAACGCTATTCCTCCATTAGGCGTAGAGGGCTTGACTCTGGATGCTGACAGCTGTGAAATCCTTCCACACGTTTTCGGGATAGGAGCCTTGGCAGTCGGGAAACTGAAAAACTCCGTCGAGGCTGAACTCATAAGAAAGGCAACAGACGAACCCAAAGGCGTGTTTGACTACAAAGTCGCTTACGAGATAGCCAAGAGAAATGTACTAGCGAAGCTCAGAGAAAAGAGAGACAAGAACGTGGAATCCCCAAAGAATTGGCTGCCCTAGTATATCGCGTGCGCTATTGCTTTTGCTGGTTCTTCTAGACACAGACTACCTGATTCAAGAAGCTTTATTTTATTTGAGTACTAGCTGAATGCTTGTTTATGATTCGCCTGTGGTTTGACAGAGGCACGATTCTGCTAAAAGGGGAGATTGGAACTCCTTACGGTAAGTGGGATCCTCGCGTTGATTGCTACAGAATCAAAGCCCTGTATTACGAAGACGTGTTATCTTACTTAGAGGAAAGTGGTGTTCCTTACCAGGATGAGGTCAGAGACCTTCCTCCTCATGAAGCATTGAAATGCGCTGTGGAATTGCGGTCCTACCAGAAAGAAGCTATGGATAGGTGGCGGCATAGCCACATGAAGGGTATTCTGGTTTTGCCTACTGCTGCTGGGAAAACCTACATTGCGTTGGAGGCAATTAGTCTCTTGAACACGGCTACTCTTATTGTTGTTCCCACCTTGGATCTCGTGGATCAATGGAGGAGCAGAGTGAAAGACTGCTTGGGCATAGAAGCTGGAGCTGTTGGCGGTGGGGAGAACACAGTTAAGATGATAACTGTTTCAACGTATGATTCAGCATATTTGCAGGCTGAATTGCTGGGTAACAGGTTCATGTTTGTGGTGTTTGACGAGGTTCACCACTTGGCTTCTCCTAGCTATGTTCAGATTGCCGAGATGCTCATAGCACCCTATCGCATGGGTTTGACTGCCACACTCGAACGGAGCGACGAACGGCATGCCCTTCTTCCTCGAGTCATTGGCGACCTAGTTTACATTGCTCGAGTCGAAGACCTGGCAGGAGAGCACCTTTCACCATACACGCATGAGAGACTGTATGTGAAATTGACTCCTAAAGAGCAAATCTTGTATGACAATGGGATTGCGGTTTTCAAGAATTATCTGCAGCAAAAAGGCATTGTCCTGAAGAATGCGGAAGACTTCCGTAGGTTCATAATGATCACCGGCAGAGACCCGCTTGCCAGAGAGGCGCTTCTTGCCAGAAATCGTGCTCTGAAGATCGCATTGAACTCTGACGCAAAACTGAACCTCCTAGCTAAACAGCTCTCGATTTATTGTGACAGGAAGATTCTTATTTTCACGTTGCATAATGATCTTGTCTACACGATTAGTCGTAGATTTTTGGTGCCCGCTATCACGTATCAGACGCCCAAAGATGAACGTCGCGAGATTCTGGAGAACTTCAGACACGGTGAGTACAAGACGATCGTGACTTCTCAGGTTCTTGATGAGGGAGTTGATGTTCCAGATGCCTCGGTAGGTTTCGTTTTGAGTGGAACCGGTAGCGTTAGAGAGCACATTCAAAGGCTTGGCAGATTACTTAGAAAAGTTGAAGGCAAAGAAGCCAAGCTCATTGAAATCGTCTCCAAGGAAACCGCTGAAGTAAGGATAAGCCAGAGACGGCGTTCAAAATTATCTCTCGGAGGCGTCAATCCTGCTTCCAAGTAACCTCATAAGAGTCTGGAAAAAGAGAGGAATCATTTCACCTCGATTTGCCAGGTTAGGCAGCGAAACCTTGGATATCGCGAGACTCCTGATTGAAGCCTATAGGCTGCATGTGGGTGAGAAGAAGAAGTCAATAAAGGAGCTGACTGCCAAACTTGAGGACGAGGGTTATGACTACCGTTTTGTCAGAGGCCTGTCTCTGTTACTAGATAGGAGAAGCGTCTTCAAATGCGTCTCTAGGATCGATCCAGTGGCCTTGAGAAGGAGGATTTTCCAGACAGCAGGAAAGATTGGATTGCCAACAACTATGGAGCAGAGAAATCGCTTAATTGAAACCGTGGGTTCTGAACTGGAATTGAGCAGAGACGTTGTGGATGAGCTTTACTATGCTGATTTGGATAGCGAACTGGTTCTTGAGAGGTTTGAGCCAATTCCGCCGCAAGCTTTGCTTGAGGAATACAATCTTAGCCTTACACAGACGCTTCTCTTCGACTCAACAGAGCTGAGTTTCACAGCGTCAGGCAACTGGCAGCAGATTTTCTACACAACGAAGAGATTGGGGTTGATCTATGAAGTGTGGCGCGACAGAGGCTTCTGGGTGAGGATCGATGGCCCTTCAAGTCTTTTCAAGCTAACCAGGCGATATGGAACAGCTCTGGCTAAACTTCTACCCGTCATAATAGCCAATCCCGAATGGATTGTCGAATCGAAAATACTCTGGAAGTACACGAATGAAATATGTAGCTTCAAGATCGAGAGCTCAAAACACGGCATGCTACTTAGGAGCCCTCAAGTTTCAATGCCGTCATATGACAGTCTGTTGGAGAAGGACTTTGCAGAGCGTTTTCAGGCCCTTCATTCTGGTTGGAGTTTGAAGAGGGAACCTGAGCCAATCCAAGTAGGCAAGCAGGTCTTCATACCTGATTTTTCTCTTGAGAAGGATGGAATGAGGGTTTACATGGAAATCATGGGATTCTGGACACTTGACTATCTCAATCGGAAAGTAGAGAAGCTGAGGAAGATCGACGTTGACATGCTATTGGCTGTCGATGAAACATTGGCTTGTGGAAAACTGGCAGAACTCGAGGATCACGGAAGGCTAAGCATCTTTTACTACAAGAATAGCATTCCTCTAGGTCCGATTCTGCAGCATTTGGCAAAAGTGCATGGAGGCGTTCAAGCGGAACAGATAAAGTCGTTGAAGGATTTGCCCATTGTTTTCACCGAACCTGTTGTCAACTACCAGGAGTTTGCCAATAGAATCGGCGTTTCAGTCGAAGTGGTCAAGAAAACGCTGGTTGATATCGCTCCACTAGAGTACGCGGCGTTGGCCAACGACCTTGTAAGGAAAGACAAGCTCTTGCAGATCCGAGAGAGAATTGAAGAGCAGATCACCCTAGCTGGCAAGCTGCTTCTCAGTGAAGGAGCACGGATTATTGAAGCTGAAGGAGTGCAAGATCCATCCAGCGTTTTGGAGAACTTGGGCTACAAGACCGTTTGGCATGGAATCAACGCTGAGAAAGCTGAGGTGACAAGACCTGAAAGCAAGAATGAGTAGTCGAAAGAACTGGGGATGCCACAATCCTGAGCCAGGTTGCTGGCGAATGCGAATATGTGAGCAATCCCAATAAGACACGTGCAATCCTAGGCCATTGATATGCTTTAGCAATGCTCCAAGATTGTCTAATACAATGCTCAGTCTTTCTTTGCTGAAGTTGTTGTAGGCGCCGAATCTTGTCCTAACCCACACGCTTGTCGCGTTGATTCTACTTGCCCCTCGTATGTCCCACCACGAGTCCCCCACCACAATTGCTTGTGAAGGTTTTTTCTGAAGCAAGGATAATGCCTTCATGAATTGGCCTGCTCGGATCTCGGCTATCATGCTGAAAATCGGTCTCTTTTGTTGTTCAGGCGCTATGTCTTCTCGTGTAACAAGAAGTCAATGAACTTTTCGATGTCCAAATGCTGCATTTCTTTCTTGACAAGTGACTGATTTCTTCTGAGAGTTGCAATAGCTAATGGAATATCTTTGGCTTTCAGAGCCTCCAATGTACAGATGGTTCTTTTCTCTAGCCGAGCAAGTTTGCTTCTTTCTGAGAACTCCTTGTTATAGGCTTCGATGGCCTTTTCTGCAATCTTCTTAGCAGACAAAGCGCTTCTTAGCAGCATCCGCGACCCAGCCTGTAGGTATGGATGGAAGTAATATCCTTCAATGAAGTCCTGCATAGAAATCGAAGGGAGACCCACACTTGCGAGGGCCTTGTTGATGCAGAAGAGTTCCCTCTCATCCGTGTTCACCAAAGTTCCCTCCAGATCAAAAATCGCTGCCTCAAATTCCATGAATTTCCCATGTAGGATTTGCCTGCGTATTGATAAAAGCTGCTCTAGTATGTCCAGGCAATTGCCAAAGAGCCTCCCTAGGGCTTGCGAGAAAACGCTTAAAGAAGATAAGGAGTTACTCAATCAGGGCTTGAGTATGTCGCAGAGTAAGACGGAGTTGAGATCCGCTGCAAAAGGAAGCAAACTTGAGGCAATCGGTTACGAGGAAAAGGACAAATGCTTCATAGTGAGAACATCACCAGCATCAAACAGCCTGCAGGTTTCGGACACTTTCGCCGAGCTGTTTTCTATGTGGGTGGGGCGCGTCTTGATTACAGCGGACACTGAGAAGTGGGCTTTGACTGCAGCCGAGGTTGCTACTGGTTTCGCAACAAGCATCATTATGTCCCCTGCGGAGGCAGGCGTTGAAGGCCCTGTGCCAGCAAGCACGACTCCAGATAACCGTTTGGGCATTTTGATACAAGTATATCATCGGGATAGGTTTGAGCTGAAAGGCCAAATGATACTCCGAATTGGTCAATGCATAATGACTTGCCCTACGGCTTCCGCCTTCGATGCGCTGTCCAATGCAAAGAGAAGGCTGAAGGTAGGCCGAAGTCTACGGTTGTTTGGCGACGGCTTTCAGAGGAAGAGCATGGTTGGTGGCAGGAAAGTCTGGAAGATCCCTGTAATGGAGGGCAACTTCATCGTGGAGGACGTTTTCGGGGTGGCAGAAGCTGTGGCTGGCGGAAACTTCCTGATACTGGCTAAAGACAAGCTGTCCTGCCTCAAAGCTGCAGAAGAAGCGGTAGACGCGATCAGGACTAAGACAGATGAGGTCATTCTACCATTTCCCGGGGGTGTCTGTGGTTCAGGGTCAAAGGCTGGCTCTCTGAAGTACAAGCTTAAGGCTTCCACAAATCATCCCTATTGCCCCGTTCTGAAGACGCTTGTGCCGGATTCGCAGTTGCCAAAGGACGTGAATTGCGTGTATGAAATCGTCATTAATGGATTGACTGTTGACGCTGTCAAGAGAGCGATGAGTGTTGGGATAAAGGCTGCAGCGAGCATACCTGGGGTGGTCAGGATCTCTGCTGGAAACTACGGAGGAAAGCTTGGCCCCCACAAGATATTCTTGAAGGAGATCTTGGACATTTGACGCCATCTCCAAGTTCGTTCTGGAAAAGCCTACCGTCGAAGAGCCTCCTGCAAGATATGCTATGGCAGCATGAGTATTATTGGCAAGCTATCTGCTAGAGAGTGAATCAGCACCGGCCAAATGTGTTTCTAGTGCCAGCGCGGACATAAACCACGCTTAGGACTGTTGGCCATGAGAAAACGTTGCCTGCCAAGAGAGCAAGTATCCAAAGTGGCGAAAAGGAGTATGCCATTAGATATGGGGGAAGATTATAGAGAGTGAACAATATAGAGCTTACGATTATTGCTAGCAGGGCCTCCGCAAGGGTGAGGGATGCTCAGGCATAAGCCTGTCGTGCATATATCCTCTTGCGAATGCCTATTCAGCAACTGCGGCTGGAAAGAAGGCGTACGCTATCATGCAGTGTGGATACCAAAGCGGGGCTTGTGTACTGCTTGAGCTTGCTTGCAGAAAGGAAACGGGGGCAAGAAAGTGACTGATAACCATTAGCGCAAAGTAGATCACCAGAAAGAAGGGTATTAGAGACAACGTCCAAAGCAGGCTTTTCTGAGAGCCTTTTCTCTCTATGCCAAGGCTTGTAATGATTTCCATCAATGGACGTCTCTTTTCTCGAAAAGCCAAGAAGGGCAAGAGGAAAGCAAGCGCTATGCCCCGAGGCATCACTATTCCCGTCATTAGCCTCAGAATGAGAGAGAGTGCAGACGTTTCAGGCAAGGAGTCTCGCTATCTGCCGCCTATTAAGATCGGTAATGCAAAACACAGCGCTAAGACAATCCACGCTAGGAATGGTCCTGTTACGTCGCCTGGTTTCTTTGAGATGACGCATTACCTCGATTGCTTATACAGTCCGGTACCTCATCTCATCTTTGCAATGAATGGCTTATGAGGCTTCCCAAACCTCTGGGTGCTTGGCGGCAACTTTTATCTGGCGCATAGTAATGTAGCTAGTGACTGAAAGAGGTCCTAGTGAATAATATTGAGCACTGCTAAGAAGAGTTCGCTGGAATTATTCAGGTTGAAAAAGACACTGATGACTCTTGCCGGCAAGGAGGGGCGTGGGACTGAGCTTGTTTCGGTCTATGTGCCGCCTGGAAAGCAGATAAGTGATGTTTTAAGTATGCTGAGAGATGAATACGGCACTGCTTCTAACATAAAGTCTACGACTACACGCAAGAACGTTATGGATGCTATTGTGAAGGTTCAGCAGCGGCTCAGGCTTTTCAAGGAGCCTCCGGAGAAGGGACTTGTCATATTTTGTGGTGCAATCCCGCAGAATGGACCTGGTAGCGAAAGAATCGAAACCTATGTCATAGAGCCGCTAGAACCGATACACATTTACCTGTACAGATGTGATGCGCGGTTCCATACTGAGTACTTGCAGGAAATGCTCAGGGAAAAGGAGACTTACGGCATACTCCTAATCGATTCGTCTGGTGCCACGCTTGCCACACTTCATGGGAGATCACTTGAGATAGTCAGGCAATTGACGTCAGGAGTGCCAGGAAAAACTCGTGCAGGAGGGCAGTCAGCAAGGAGATATGAACGACTGAGGGAGATGAGGCTTCAAGGATATTTCACACGGGTTGGGCAGCATACAAACGAAACTTTTCTGCCTATCGAGAATTTCAAGGGGTTGATCATCGGCGGTCCGGGGCCAACGAAATATGACTTTGAGAAAGGTGACTACCTGAATTACATGTTGAAGGGAAAAATCTTGGACATGATTGACACTTCCTACGTGGAAGAGCAAGGCGTGAAGGAGATCGTTGATAAGGCTCCTGAAATCATGCGAAAAGTCCGCTACATAGAGGAGAAGAAGATAGTGCAGCAGTTTCTCTACGAAGTCGGTCACGATACTGGCGTGGTTACTTACGGTGAGGAAGAGGTTAGAAGAGCTTTGGAATCTGGAGCTGTCAGAACCTTGCTGCTTTCTGACGGGCTAGAGGTTACGCGAGTCACTTTGAAATGTAGCGTTTGCAGTTATCAGGAACAGCAGACAGTGAAGAATCAGGCCTTGACGGGCGTTGAGCAGACTCTTTCAGGAAAGCCTTGCCCGAAGTGCAAGTCGCCTACTCTGGGATTGGCTGAAACGCAGGATCTTGTGGATAATCTGGCTCAATTGGCAGAATATACCAATGCTGATGTCGAGATAATATCTGGGGAAACAGAAGAAGGGCAAATGCTGAAAAACTCTTTCGGCGGGATTGCCGCCATACTACGCTTCAAGACCCAGGGCTAAGTCACCTGCAATAGAATACGTTCAACTTCATTTTTTTCGGCTCCTACGACCAGCACTCTTTTCTGTCGAGAGGAGAAGCCTGATACAAGCTCGACTTTCCGGTGGAATAGCTTCGAGAGTTCCTTGACTATTTCCTTGTTGACTTTTCCCCTGACAGGTTCCTCGGTGCAAGAGAGTGCAAGTCCCCAGTTATCGACAAATATCCTGAAATTGCTGGATCCTGGTTTTGCATGGATCTCTAGCATTACGCCTTCCTTTGTCTGGACTACTTTCATGGGATTCGATGCAATCCTAACTATGCTATAAAGTGCGTGCTCTGGTCGATACAAGATGGAAAAAGATAAGGGCTATGCGCTATCAACAGTTCCTAGGCATGCAGAATGAAGCATCCTTCACTGTACTTGGATTGGTACATTCATGTGCCCGATTTGAAATACGACTTCAGGTCAAGTGGCTTAACCTATTTCAAGTATGATCTCGATTTGGGTGAAGTCGACCTAAGCGCAAACTACACTAATGGGAACCCTAAGACGGCTGAACTGTTGGCTAAGATGTATCGCGCTCAGAGTGAAAATGTCTTTGTTTCAAGTGAGGGGGCCTCTGGTCAAAACACGCGTATAATTCGGTATCTTGCTGAAAGAAACAGAAAGAAGAATGAGGCTATAATAGAGTATCCCACCTATGAACCGCTGCTGCGCAGTGTACAGGAGCATTTTCCGCGGGTGAAAAGGCTGGAAAGAAAGGAGAATGAAGCGTTTAGACTTGATGCTGATACTCTTCGAAAGATTGTCACTGAGAGGACAGGAGTGCTTGTTTTGACGAATCCTCATGCCCCAAGCGGAGCAGTGTCTGACAGAACCGAGTTGAGCGAGATACTTGAAGCGGCAAATGAATATGATTTCTTTGTGGTGTGTGACGAAATATACGCCGAGTTCAACCGAGAGATCGTACCAACAGTCTTCTCCATTGACTCTGAGCACGGCATAGTGACGACCAGTTTTACGAAAGCATTCGGGTTGGGCGGTTTGAAACTGGGCGTAGCCTTAGCTAACAATGCTCTTGTCAATGAACTCTATCTAGACGTGCTGAACACGGTCGGCAATAGCCCGAACGTGGTGCAACTAGTCGCTGCAGAGCTGCTAGAGAAAGGCAAGAGCAGCCTGGAAAGACATAGGCAAAAATGGCTTAGCATCAAGAGCGAAACTGAGGAATGGCTGAAAAGAAGAGGTTTGGAGTATTTTCCTAGCACCGTCGGCGTGACTTACTGGGTTAAGTTGCCTATGAAAGACTCATATAAATGGGTAAACGAGCATGCAATACCCCATTATGGTTTGGCCCCTGTGCCAGGGGCATTCTTCCTCTTCAGAAATGGGTACAGGCTTGCAAGGTCAAACATGGTCAGACTGAGTCTTGGAAGCATAAACCCCGAGAAGCGGATCCTGTTGGATGCTTTCGAGGTTTTCGAGGAGGCAATAGGCTCATGGGCTGAAAGACAGAACTTGTGCCGGAACTGAATGCGTGTGCACTAGGCGACCAAGTTTCCATCATTTGGCCTTCACTGATTTCAAATTCATTTTCAACGTATTGATTCTGGCTTCTTAAATCAAATATCTACTGATCAACGACAACTGGAAGGGTGTGTTAGAATTGAAAGTTGAGCATGGAAAAACTGTAGAGTGTAGTAATACCTGTTCTTTGAAGAACATCCCTCTAGAAGAACGGAAAAGACAAGCTAGTAAGCCTCTGTATCTGCTTCGATGCTGATCAAGCGCATTCGCGCACGTCGCGCGCAGATGGTAAAGCTTCGAAGTGGACCGGTGGGGATTTGAACCCCAGACCTCCTGAGTGCAAGTCAGGCATTCATACCGAGCTGAACTACCGGCCCTTCATTTTTTTGGATTGTTACACGACTCGGCAGTATTTAGGTCTTGTTTCGGTGTAGCTTGAACCTGTTATCAAAATCTACAATATACAATAAGAAAAATAGAAAAATAGATTCTTAAAATAAAGCTGTTAGCCTAATCTAAAATCTTCTTCTGGTATTTCTTTTCTTTGACCAGCATTCTCGGCAGTAGACGGGTCTACTTGGGTCAGGCTTGAACGGGACTTCGCATTCCTTTCCGCAGTCCGCACAAACTGCCTTATGCATTTCTTTCTCCGTCATTCTTCTGTTTCAACTCCTTTTTGCGCTCTGTGCAAAAATCGCTTCTTGCACGACGCTCTATTCCCATGGCTAAGTTCCTTATAAGATTTGCCTCGAAGAAATGGCCCAATTGCTTTCAGGTGTCCTCAAAACTTTTACACTCTATTTCTAATCAATAGCATATGATAGAACATGTCAACAGCTGCAACAACGAGATTCGTAATCCAGAAACATAATGCAACACATCTGCATTACGACTTCAGACTTGAACTAGATGGCGTGCTAAAGAGCTGGGCCATTCCTAAGGAACCTCCAGCGGAACCTGGCGCTAAGAGACTTGCAGTTCAGGTCGAGGACCATGAGCTGGATTACATCGATTTTGAAGGCACAATCCCGGAAGGAGAATATGGTGCTGGAACAGTTGAGGTTTGGGACAAAGGCACATACGCACTCAAGCACAGAACCGAAAACAAGCTAGTCTTCACATTGCAGGGCAAGAGACTAAACGGAGATTACGTACTGATAAGATTTAAAGAGGGAAGAAACTGGCTTTTCTTCAAAAAGAAGCAAGGCTAGCGAAGTCTCGCACATCACAGAGCTATCTCTGAGAACCGCCTATGAAGAAAGAAACAACAAGAGCCAAAATTCAATCAGAGTCCGTTGGAAAGGGAACATTCCTTAACCTTGGGCTATTCCAATTCCTAAGCTTCGTCCGAAGAGGGGTATTCTACACTTTCATGATAAACTATCTTTTTGACCTAATGCATACAGTCACATTCACGACTCTGCTTGGAACGTTGAATATGGTTGGTTCTGCCCTTGGCCAAAACCTGCTCTGGGGGAAAATCGCAGATCGATATAAGCTCAGGGCCAGGTTAGTGATCCTAGGTGAATCGATTGCAGCAGTCTCCTATTTCATAGTTTTCCAAGTGCACCGATCATTGTTAAGCGCTCAAGCTGACTTTTCAGCTGGCCTATCACTGATAGTGGGGCTTTCCTTCCTGGAGTTTTTCTGGTCAATGTCAGATGTTGGGTGGGCATCACTCCTAACAGAAGTAACAACAAGCAAGACTAGAGCAGGAATTGTCGGTTCGCTCAACTTCATTGCCTCACTCGGTCGAATGATAGGAATAAATTTCGCTGGAAGCCTCTACAATGGCGGCGAAGGCTTCCGTCAAGGAACCATCTTTTACATAGTAATAGCAATGCTGTTCGTTAGCGCAACAATAATGTGGGCAGCATCAAAAGCAACTGGGAGAAAAGACGCCGGCCAGATGGAGGTGACAACGGGAAGCGGTGCAGTTGACGCTCACTATCAATACAATGAGAAAGTCTACAAATGGTTCCTCATATCACTAATCATAATAGTCATTGGGCTCTCCTGCGTGAGCCAAGTGTTCCTTCTCTTTATCAGGCTTCCGGAAGTAGGAGCAACAGATGCTGAGATGAGCCTCATTCTCACTGCTTACACCATAGGCGGAATGATGATAAGCTTAGCGTGTGGGTGGCTTGGAAACAGGATTGGAAAGGTGAAAGTCTTGCTTATCGGACTAGTGCTGGCAGCCTTTACGCCTTTGCTTTACGGTGTGGTTCTCAGTATCCCTGTTTTGGCTGTGGTTTACGGCGTGAACGGTATGTCATTCTGGATAGTTCAGACCTTGGGATTTGCGCTTGCAGGAGACATAATACCTGAAGACAGGAGAGGTCGGCTTTTCGGCAAATACAATACTGTAATGGCGTTAGGCTGGGGGCCGGCTGGGCTCCTTGTTGGCGGTCCGCTTGCAGACGTCCAGACCAATATTCTTGGCTTGCCTTCTTTTGCAGCTTACGTAAATGCCTTCTGCGTGTCATCACTAATAGTTGCTGTGGGCACAGCAGTGTTTGCTGCAAAAGTTGCCAAGTCAGAGAGGCCTTTGCCTAAGTCTTAAGAACAAGCTTAGACAATAGCTGTACTGGTTCTTCACCATGCTTGAATTCAAGACAGTCAAAATCAAAACTCCAAAGAACTGCAACGTAATATTAGGCATGGCACATTTCATCAAGACTGTTGAAGACCTATACGAAGCCTTGGTCAACGCTGTCCCGAACATCAAGTTTGGAATTGGATTCTGCGAAAGCTCAGGACCATGCCTAGTAAGACATGAAGGGAACAACAGCAGCTTAAGAAAGCTAGCGATGGAAAAGGCCTACGAAATCGCATGCGGCCACAGCTTCATAATATTCATTAGAAACGCTTATCCGATCAACGTCTTGGACAAGATCAAGAAGGCTCCTGAAACTTGCACAGTCTTTGCTGCCACAGCAAACCCATTAGAAGTCATCATCGCTGAAACAGAACAGGGAAGAGGAATAGTCGGTGTGGTCGACGGATCAAGAACCAAAGGTATCGAAACTGAGGATGACATCAAAGCCAGAAAGGAGTTTCTGCGCAAAATAGGTTACAAGCTTTAAGTGTAGCAACCATTTTTTGACATGCAAAAGGAGTAGCGTGCGCGCTACCTGTTCATAGCCAGCTCATGCCGTAGTTCGTAGGGGATCTTCTCTTTCATTCTTTCGGCAGCATATGCAACCAATAGTTTAAACTGTCTTTGTGTCAACACGTGACTTGCTCTTGACAGGATCTCGAGGCAGATCTCCTTGAAAACAAGGTCCGCGCAACCCACTTTTGCGTCATCAATCAATTCTCTACAAGCCTGATAGATCTGTTCGTTCAAGATATCTCACCATGCTGCCACTAGTTCATGCTTTTGACGTTAAAACACTTATGAATCGAAAAACAGAATCAGAAATAGCGCGCGCTTCTTTCTTGTCTTTCACTGGAAGGCTAATAAACCGTTGAGACTCTTCATTCTGATAATGAATTCTCTCCTCTCTCTTTCTACTTCTTCCTTTCTACTTACCAGAAATTCTAGTTCCTCATCTATTTCCCCTAGCCATTCTTTGATGGAAATGTTGCACTCGGCCGGGGTCATTCTGGAAAGGTATTTTGAGACGTCTGAGGGTTTGCCCTTCTTCAGTAGGTTCAGTGGGTAGTTGACCTGCTGGAATTTTGAAAATGGAAAGAAGTGTCTAGTCGAACGTGGTTCCATCAGATTTCCGTCGAGTCCTGCAGTTATGACGCTTTCGATTGGGAGCGATTCGGAGTCGAGTGCGTAGCGGTGGATTCTTCTTCTTCCAACACGTATTCTGTTTCGCTGCGTACCATCGACGATTATGACAGGAATCAAAGTGTATCCGAGGCTCTTGAGCGCAAGCCACCTGTGCATTCCGTCCAGGATAACCCCTTCTTCCGACGCTATTATCGGGTATCTCAGCATGTTATCTCTGAGGATTTCCTGCTTAAGGAGTTCCAGATAGAGCGGAGACCCTTTCTCATGAGGCTTCAGCGTATCGATAGGCAGAATTGCTATTCCTAGACTCAGCTCTTCAGTCAGGGCGACGGCTTTCAATGTCCTTCCACCCGTCATGGACCAATAGCGGGGACCACTATTTCCTTTGGTTCGTAGTCGATCATTTTGCCTGCGAGGAATTGCTCGTAAGCAGATAGATCAAGCAATCCGTGTCCGCTGTAACTCATTGCGATTACTTTCTTTTCGCCCGTTGACTTGCACTCTAGCGCCTTATCAATCAAGTATCTTAGGCTGTGGGCTGTTTCTGGGGCAATAATCAGTCCTTCTTTTCTTGCTAGCATCTGAGCTGCCTCGAAGACTTCAGTTTGGTTGTACGCCACCGAATGTATGTACTTCTTCTGAATTAGGTATGATATTGAAGGCGCCATTCCATGGTATCTTAGGCCGCCTGCATGGATAGGTGGGCAAGCGTACTCATTTCCTATCGTTAGCATCTTGATTAATGGTGTCATCTTGCCTGTGTCTCCATGATCATAGGCGTAGACACCTCTCGTCGTATGTGGAACAGCTTTGGATTCACAGGCAACGAATTCTGTCTCATTCTTGCGTGTGAGCTTGTCCATCATGAAAGGAAAACAGAAGCCTGCGTAATTTGAGCCACCACCGATGCAGCCGCAAACCACATCTGGATATACGTCCAGATTCTCGAACTGCTTCTTTGCTTCCAAGCCTATTATGGTCTGATGCATGAGAACATGATTCAACACTGAGCCAAGCGAATATCTCGTGTCTTCGTGACTGACGGTATCTTCTATTGCTTCAGTAATGGCTATGCCCAAAGTTCCAGGATGGTCTGGATTTTCTTTGAGCAGTTTCTTGCCAAAGTTAGTTTGATCGCTTGGCGAAGGAAACATTTCGGCCCCATAAACTTGCGCCATTATTCTCCTGCCAGGTTTTTGCTGGTAGCTTGCCCTGACCATGTATATTCGACATTTGAGGTTGAATATGGTGCATGCAAGAGCTAATGCCGTTCCCCATTGCCCTGCTCCCGTCTCGGTTGCTAGTCTTTTGACTCCCTGCTCCCTGTTGTAGTAGGCTTGGGCAATTGCAGTGTTAGTTTTGTGGCTGCCTGTCGGGCTGAAATTCTCGCATTTGAAGTATATGCGAGCCGGCGTCTTCAAGTATTTCTCAAGTCTTGTTGCGCGATAGAGCGGTGTTGGGCGAGGGAGTCTTTGATAGGCGTCAAGTATATCATTTGGTATTTTGACGAAACGTTCAGTTGAGACTTCCTGTCTTACGAGTTCCTTTGCGAATATGGCTTCCAGAAGACTAGGGTTTATTGGTTTTAGAGTTGAAGGGTCCAGAGGTGGCGGTAACGGTTCGTGAAGATCTGCTTGTATGTTGTACCAAGATGTCGGCAGATCGTCCGGGCTTAGGAAGATGAAGTTCTCGTCATTTTTGCTGTTAGGTGTCATTTTGTCTCCTCTTACGTATATTTCTGTGCATACATGTCCCTTAATGTTCACAATAGTAGCATGAACATATTTATACTTTATTCCGCAGAAATGTACGTCTAGAGGTCCATATCATGTGGATCAACGTGAAAAAACACCTCGAAGAACACCCTGAAAGGCTCAAAGTCGCTCGCACACTCATAGAAAACGGACTGTCCGTACGAAAAGCAAGAATATACCTTAACGACATCGAAATCCCACCTATACGCATAGCCCGAGTCGCAGGAGTTGACAGGCGCACGGTCAGAGAAACATTGAAGGAAATAGACGCCAACTACGAACTCGGAATAATATTCGAGAACATAAGGTCAGCAGGGCACTCCCTAAAGGAGATAGCAAGGCACATGAACCTTGGCGTGGCCGAAATAACGCCCGTTGACGCAAAGATTCCAGGTATCCTGGCAAAATCTGCCATGATCCTTGCCGAAAGCGGCTTAAGCATAAGACAAGCTATAGTAGATGATCCAGAGCTTTCCCCTGAGCCCAAACTCACGCTAATAGCCGAAAAGAAGATCCCCGGAGAGCTGATTCCGAAGCTACTGGAAATAAGGGGAGTAGCAAGAGTCTCGGTATACTAAGTGCCGAGACGAATCACGTCCGCTATATGTGGTCGCAAAGATTTTATCGCCCGAAAAGAGCTTCTCAAGGCCAAGGTGACTCAAGGATGAAGGTTGTAGGCATAGTTGGCAGTGGAAGACCTGAGGGTAATACTGAAATCCTCACTCGCATAGCGCTGGAAGAGATTCAGAAGGAGGGACTTGAAACAGAGCTCATAAGCTTGGCAGGAAAGAAGATAAAGCCTTGCGACGGCTGCCGGAGTTGCACGCAAACTGGCAAATGCCACTTCAAAGATGACTTCGAATCTATTTTTGTCAAGATGAAGGAAGCTGACGGCATAATACTCTCTACACCAGTCTATTATGGTGCAGCCACACCGCAGATGGTTGGTCTAATCAGCAGATTCTACTCGAAGCGTGGTAAACCTTTGAGAAACAAGGTCGGCGGACCCATTGTTGTAGCTCGCCGAGCAGGACACAATTTCACCTTTGCTCAGCTCATATTCTTCTTCATGATTTCCGAAATGATCGTTCCTGGCTCGTCATACTGGAATGTGGCTTTCGGCCTTCAAAAGGGGATGTTCTCAAGGATG
Organism: uncultured Candidatus Bathyarchaeia archaeon; assembly: GCA_964506875.1. Classification (GTDB taxonomy): domain Archaea; phylum Thermoproteota; class Bathyarchaeia; order Bathyarchaeales; family Bathycorpusculaceae; genus CAZDNV01. The sequence goes on along the minus strand of CAZDNV010000016.1, from coordinate 9,169 downwards.
AAGAAGGAATCAACACAATCAAGACCTTTGGGCAGAAACTGGCTTGGCTCCTTAAGAAGATGAACACCTAAAGCTCATTCAAAGAATGCCTTGTCCCAAAAGCCAGGGCGCACGCAATGAGGTCAAATGGCGATATCATGGTTAGATCCTGCTTTTCCTAGCGCACAAGGCTTATACTGAAAGGCAAAAGCTGTGTTCTTGGTGTTTGAATGGCAATCCACGTTAAGTGGCTTGGCCACGCCAGCTTCCAAATCAGAACCGCTGACAAGATCATCTACGTTGACTTGAAGAAATATGGGAAAGCTGTTGAAACCTCCGAGAAGGCAGACATAGTACTGGTGACGCACAATCACGGTGACCACTGTAGCCCGCCTAAAATCCAAAGACTCCAAAAGAAAGACACCGTCATAATTGCTCCCAAAAACTGCACTTCACGACTCAGCGGAAACATCAAATCCATCAAACCAGGAGAAGAAGCAGCTCTTGCCAACATAACAGTTGAAGCAGTTGAGGCTTACAATACCAAGAGATTCAAGCCTTCTGGAAAACCCTGGCATCCTAAAGGATACGGAGTAGGCTACTTGATAAGGGCTGAAGGAAAGACAATTTATCACGCTGGCGACACAGACTTCATCCCAGAAATGCGCCAACTCAAGAACATAGACTTGGCTCTCCTCCCCACAGGGGACAAATATACGATGGACAATGCCGAAGCTGCGGAAGCTGCAATAGCAATTGGCCCAAGAACTGCAATGGCCATGCACACCTGGGAAAAGGATCGCGAAGAATTCAAAAGAAAGGTGGAAGCCAACTCAAAAACCAAAGTAGTGCTACTGCGGGAAGGAGAAGAATACGAACTGTAACGCGCGCGTGCTCTAGCTCGAGTTCATTATGGAGAAACCGTGAAAAAGGAAGCACATTTATTGCCCATGAAGGAAAGCAGACTGTCACTAGAGGCGAGCAGGTGTAAGACCAATGGATGAAGAAGGGTTTCGGCGATTTCTGAAGAGAGGAGGCCGATCTCAACGTGCGGTCAAACGAGCCCTCTTACTCGTCGAAGAATTCGAGAGCTATCTAAAACAGAAAGGAGGGGGCAAGAGACTTGAAGACGCCAATTCTGATGATCTTAAGGCCTTTGTGTCATGGATTGAAAGAAAGGAAAATGCGTCAGCCAAGCTGCATCTATGGGGCGTTCGATACTACTATGAATACACCTCAAATGAGAGAATGTCTACTCTAGCATGGCAACTCCGTCACCGAGAGATCAAAAGAGCGCCTTTCAAGCTCAGTGAATTCAGGGGAGTTGACCCTGAATATGCGAAAAAACTCGAGGCTGTAGGGAGTCGGAACGTGAAGGAAATGCTCGACGCTGGGCGAACGCGCAGTGGAAGGAAAGAACTATCTGAAAAGGCTGGAGTGCCCATTGATGCTGTGTTGGAGCTTCTGAAGCTCTCGGATTTGGCTCGAGTCCAAGGTTTGAAAGGCATCCGTGCAAGACTCTTATGATTCAGGCGTCGATACAATCGAGAAGCTGGCGAAATGGGACGCAGAAGAGCTTAGAGCGATGCTCACAACCTTTGTTGGGAAAACCAAGTTTAATGGAATCGCTCCATTGCCCAAAGAAGTAAAGAGTGCTATCGAGACAGCAAGGACGCTGCCGAGAATCGTGGAATACTAGGAGCGTCAAGCTCTAGAGCGGAAATCAGATTCATACGTGCGAGGCAGGTCTGGATTCATACCGGGCGCCAAGCGAAGATCACTTTCGAACTTCATTTTTCTTTTCGCTTCGCACTACTGCTACAAGTATCGGAACACTGGCGCATGTGACAATAGAGGATTTCTCCACAAGAGTAATTTCCATGACTGAATCAGTAGAAGATTAGAAGAGCGCGCGTTAGGAGGAGAAAAATATGGCCAGTAAGATCCAACGGCAACACATTAGCAAAAATCAGCGGAAGATCTTGGATATCTTGGAGAAATATCAGGAGCTAACAGCGAGAGACATAGCCGAGATTCTGTGGGCTAGGGACATAAGTTACAGGACACCTGAGTATAGTTCAGTCCACCGAAGCCTCAGGGCTCTTCACAGAGGAGGGCTAGTGGAGAAAGTCGGAGGCCAGCTCAAGTGGCGAAAGAAGGAAGATGTACGTAGGCACTAATGGCACCTACACACTAGGGGCACGCCATGGACAGAGTTCCTAACAGCGCGAAACAACGACTTAGCAGTGTGGGTCATTGTACTCGAAATGCGAAGCATCTGGTTTTAGTTCTCCAGTTTCTGGCATTTTGGGCAGATGAAGCTACTCGTGGAGCCGGTTTTGATCTTCTGTACCGTTGTTTGGCATGCTGGGCAAGGTTGACCGGGTTTGTAGGCCACTCTGTATTGATCTTTGCCGTATCCTCCTTTGTTGCCATAGAAGTCTCTTTCATAAGCCAAGCCTCCAAGAATGATGCTTTTTTTCAGCACTAACCGAATAGATTTGTAGAAGGCTTCGATTTCCTTTTCAGTTAATGATTGAATTGTGCGTTTTGGATGTATTCGTGCTTCAAAAAGAGGGTCTTGGATGTAGACGTTGCCAATGCCTGCGACTCTTTTCTGATCCAGCAGGAAGCTTTTGATGTTTCCACGATTCTTGCCGAGCAGTTGCTTGAAATAGCCTAGCGTGAATTCCTGGTCCAGCGGGGACACACCAAGCCTTCCTGTTAGCTTGTGTTCGCCGAGCTTATCTTGCTCAACAAGATGCAGGTAGCAGAACCACCAGACGCGAATGGTGAACCCTGTCCCATCCTGCAAGGTCACCTTTATTTGATGCTTGTCAGGAAGTGTGTCGCTTGGCTTGAAATGGATTACGTCGGCACCCATTCCAGGGTTAAACAGAAGGAAGTGTTTTGAGTTAAGCCTGATGAAAAGCCATTTGCCTCTATTCTCAACAGATTCGATCGTCTTCCCTACAATAGCCTTCTTAAACTTCTCAAGTGGCATGTTCAAGCATTTCGGGTTGACCACTTCAACCTCACGAATCCTTTTTCCTGCAATTTCCTTCTCCATTTGCGCAGACAAGACAGTCAGTTCAGGAAGCTCCAAGATTCATCCCTCGCGCACGTCCGACAAAATACTGGCGAGGTTCGAATCTTAAGAAGCTTTGCAGATCCTGTCATAATTCACATGTTAGACAGCGTACTGTACTTCTGACTGTAGACTGTGCCTTTTCTGGTGCTGTGGTCTTTTTCTCTAGAGCATTCTCCATTTAGGTGATTAGCTGTGAAGGCTGCTCCAATATTTATAAGCGGGCTAGAGAATCACTGATTCTTTTGAGGTGATTGATGCATTGTATGAGGAATTGGCTAAGATAGTTGTTAAAGACGCGCTGAATATCGATTCAACTGATGTTGTCACAATTACAACCTGGGACCACACCATTGACGTCGCTAATGCTATGGCGGTCGAGTGCTTCAAGCAAGGCGCAGACGCGATGTTATCACTCTGGACCGACGAGTACTACTACGGGCTACTCAGGGAGCTATCCGAAAAAAGTCTAGGCGAGCCTTCAAAGATATGCCAAGCATTCACCGAGCTGGAGACAGCAACCATCAACATGTTTGGTCCGAAGAACCCCGAGGGCCTGAAGAGATTATCTCCCTCAAAGCTCAACGCTTGGGGCGAGGGAGAAAGAAAGTCGCATTACCCGAGAAACATAGAGAGGAAGATCAGGAACGTCAGCATTCCGTTAGGTCTATTGACCCCAGAGAGAGCCAAAGTCTATGGCTTCAAGCTTGAACATTGGAAAAAGGTGATGAACAGCGCTTTGACGATGGATCTGATGAAGATAGCAAAGATGGGACGCAATATTGCCGCAGCACTTGAGAAAGCCCAAGTTGTTCACCTAACAGCGTCAAATGGAACGAATCTCACTTTCGAATTAAACAAAAGACCTGTCCATGTTGATGATGGCATAATCGACAAAGAAGACATCGAAAAGAAAACCCTTGACGCTCAACTGCCAGCTGGATCGGTGCTAACAACCATAGTTGAAACAAGTGGAAACGGAAAAGTAGTCTTTGATAGGCCGCTACAATCAATGGGTCTGAACATACCGGGCATCGAGTGGAAATTCAAGAACGGAAAATTGACGTCCATGAAAGCGAAGAAGAACCTAGAACCCGCATCCAAGCAAGTCGAGAAAGCCACAGGAGACAAAGACAAAATAAGCTTCCTCCAAATAGGACTAAACCCAAAAGCAGAATACGGTTACCTGATGGACAACATCGTTGAAGGAGCTGTCCAAATAGGCATCGGAGACAACGAGTACATCGGCGGAAAGAACAGCTCCTCATTTGGCATGGCTGCAACGATGGGCAAAGCAACGCTTGACATCGACGGAAGAACAATAATCAGAAACGGCAGATTACCGCCAAAACTTGCCTCCTAACTGGGCTGAGCCTCTGCACGTTGGACGACAGCGTACACTCTTTTTCTTTTCGTAGCCGCCTGCTGATCCTACTTTCTTTCCTTTGCAGATTCAATTCCTGATAGTTTTGCCAACATGATATTGGTTCGATCAGGGATGACAGAAACCAGCGCGCACGAAAGAAATAATGCCTCCATTCGTATATGAGACTGTCGCACTGTGCAGCAGCCAGTGAGATTGCATGAAAATCAAGATTAGAGGGGCATGCGAACATAATCTAAAAGGAATTGACGTCGAGATAGGTGATGGTCTAACTGTTGTAACAGGCGTCTCAGGCTCAGGAAAAACATCGCTTGTTTTTGATACATTGTACCATGAGGCGCGTCGCCGTTTTCTTGAAGTCTTCTCAACGCACGATCAGATCGCAAGGCTGGCTCCATCTAATGTAGGGTCAGTTACGGGTGTCGGCCCAGCTGTGGCTGTCGGCCAGAACCTTCTCAACCGTAACCCTTACTCGACTCTAGCGACGGCGTCTGGTCTTCACCCTTTCTTGAGATTGTTGTACGCTAGGTTTGGCACTAGGTACTGTCCTAGTTGTGGGGCTTCTCTCTCTGTTTTAACCGAAGACGAAATCGTGGGGAGAATGCTTTCTCTAGCTGACCAAGAAGCCATCACGGTCTCGGCGCCGCTTGTCCGACGTGCCAGAGGAAGTCATAGAACACTTTTAGGGCTGCTTGTTGAGTGTTTCGGTTCAAAAGCCATAATCGTTGACGGGAGTCCATTGAATGGAAGAGAGCTATGTTCTCGTGATCCTCATGATATCGATGTCGTAGTGGCTACGTTGGAAAAGGGTGCCTCCGCCAAACAGGCTCGGGAAACAGTTTGGGCTGTTGCTGCTCTTGGAGCAAGCGCAATCAAAGTACATTGCGGAGAAAAGCAGGCCACCCTTTCCTGTGCTTCAGTCTGCCCAGAGTGTGGAACCTGGTTTGAGGATATTGAGCCTGTGCATTTCCATAGGTCTTGCCCATTCTGTCAAGGAAAAGGGTGTGAAAGGTGTGCACATACCGGGCTACCCCCTATAGCGGCGAACGTGTGTTGGGAAGGCTTGCGATTACCTGAACTGCTGGCGCTTCCTGTTGAGGAAGTTCGGAGGTTGTTCGCGGAGGCAGAGCTGCTTACATCGACTCGGTTAATGTCTGAGATTGAAAGAAGGCTAGATTCCCTTCTCACTACAGGCTTAGGGTACATTCAGTTAGACAGACCTTCGCCAAGCCTATCGCGCGGTGAATCACAGCGCGTGCGACTGGCGGTCTCGCTGACCAGCCAGCTTGAAGATATCCTTCACGTGTTGGATGAACCGACAATCGGACAACACCCAGAGGATGTCCGCAGGCTTCTTCCAGTCTTCCGCAAGCTCCAAGGACCCGTTGTCTACGTTGAGCATGACAAGATTGCAGCTTCGATTGCTGATGCCGCGATTGACATTGGGCCAGGCGCGGGCGGAGAAGGCGGTCGCATTACATTCATGGGAACGCCGGCTGATTTGTGGAAGGCAGAGACAGTAACCGGCCATTACTTCAGTTTGCGGAAACGGGTGTCCACGCCAGATGCGAGACCAAAACCGCAGAGGTTTCTAACGATTAGAGGAGCAAACAAGAATAACCTCAGGGGCATCGATGTGCCGATACCTCTAGCTCGATTCACAGTCATAACTGGAGTCTCAGGATCAGGGAAGAGCACGTTCGTTGACGAGGTCCTAGTGCCGTCGCTGAGCATGAAAACGCCTGTAGGGTGTAGCGTCATCGAGGGACCAGCGATAAACCCTGTCCTTGTTGATCAAACCCCGATTGGCAAGAACCCAAGATCTAATCCGGCGACATACACCAAGCTTTCGGACATCATTAGGGATATTTTTGCTGATGCCACAGGCCTTTCGGCGTCTCACTTCTCTTTCAACAGGCCCGAGGGAGCATGCCCAAGGTGCAAGGGAATCGGAGCTGTAGAGGTCAGGATGCGATATTTGCCCTCAACTTGGATCCAATGCTCCAACTGCGAAGGAAGGCGTTTCTCAGACGAGGTTCTGTCCGCACGCATGCAGTTCGGCGAACGTAAGCTGAATATCGCTGACTTCTACGGACTCTCAATATCAGAAGTCAGCTCACTGCTCCGCAAAGATGAGCGCCTTTCACCCGCTGATCAAAGAGCAGTCGGAACCATGCTTGATGCACTAGAAACTGTTGGACTGGGCTATCTGCCCATCGGACAACCTTCACCGACGCTCTCAGGAGGCGAAGCACAGAGGATCAAGCTGGCCAAGTATCTTGGAAGAAAGTCGCTGGCGGATTGCCTGTTGGTTCTGGATGAACCATCAACAGGTCTACACCCAAAAGACCTTGAAGGCCTCCTTAAAGTTTTGGACCGACTTGTCCGAGCTGGCGGAACTATCGTCGTCGTCGAGCACAACACCGACATAATACGCGCAGCTGATTGGATTGTAGATCTCGGATTGGGAGCGGGACCCAAGGGAGGCGACGTAATATATGCAGGTCCACCCTCAGGACTTCAAGACTCAAGAACCTCATTAACAGGCCGTGCCTTGAGGGAAGAGGTTCAAATCCACCCTGAACCACGTAAGAGAGAAGGAGCAACTACTTTTTCAGAGCATGTTTCAGTTAGAAACGCTCGAGCCAACAACCTCAAGAACGTGAACGTTGACTTCAAGAAGTCAGCCATAACGGTGGTAACAGGCGTCTCGGGATCCGGCAAATCAAGCCTTGTGCATGACGTGCTGGAGGCTGACGCAAAAAGAAAATTCCTTGAGGCTTTGTCTATGTACGAACGGCAGGGAACCCATGAGGGACCCGAAGCTCCTGTCGACTCGGTGTCTGGGTTAGGAGTCTCTGTTTCCATAAATCCCGGCCACCGTCTATATAGCCATCGCTCAACGGTCGGAACAGCTACGGAAATCTGGCACCACTTAGCTGTCCTCCTTGCTTCAATGGGGGAACGCTCCTGCCTCAAATGTGGAGCAAAAATGAAGCGTGACGAGGAATGGACCTGCCCCGACTGCAACGCGCGTGAACCTCTTGCTGAACCCAAACACTTCTCGTCTTCTACGTATTCCGCAGCTTGTCCAAAATGCCACGGTGTAAAAACTCTCCAAACTCCAGTGCCTGAGAAACTGATAGTCAACCCTGACAAGCCCCTGTGCAAGGGAGCAATGTACTCACCAGGTTTCTTCCCAAAAGGTTACTTGTGCAAACCCTTCAATGGTGGTTACTACATCATCCAAGCATTGGCAGCACGCTACAGCTTCGACCCAGCCACAACCCCTTGGAAAAAAATGACCCATGAAGCTCAGAAGGCTTTTCTCTTCGGCGACCCCGAACCTCTTCCAGTCACGTTCGAGAGCCGCCGAAGACCACCGCACACCCATCAGCTCGTCTTCCGTGGGTTTTATGGCTGGGTAAGAGATTGGGACGTCGGCGGCACCTACACAAAGACTGAACCGTGTGACCAGTGTGATGGAACGGGCTTCAAACCCGAATACTTGGCTGTGACACTGGCAGGGTACAATATACACCAGCTAAGCGAGATGCCATTGTCAAAGCTTGCCGGGGCTCTTGGTGGCCTATCGAAAATCAGATTGGAAAACAATCCAGCGATCAGCAGCTTTCAGACAATATTGAAGCGACTGCGTTTTCTGCAACAGGTTGGGCTTGGATACCTCAGTCTGAACAGGGTTTCCGCAACTCTTTCGGCAGGAGAGGCGCAGCGAATTCGGCTCGCAAGCTTGCTTGGAAGTGGTTTGACGTCGCTCACTGTGCTGCTTGATGAGCCTTCCCGCGGGATGCATCCTTCAGAAGTCAAGTCTCTTGTGGAAGCCCTTGAGGAACTCAGGGACGAAGGAAACACTGTCATCGTAGTGGAGCATGATCCTGTGCTCATAAGGGCCGCAGATGAGATCATTGACATAGGCCCAGAAGCCGGCGCGAAGGGTGGCCACGTTGTCGCCCAAGGAAAGCCCGAGGAGGTGGCGAAAGCCGACACTCTGACGGGGAAATGGCTGCGTAGGGAACGCATAACCTGCGGGTGCAGGAAACGCCGTGAACCTAAGAGCTGGCTCATAATCAAAGGTGCAAGGGGCAACAATCTTCGAATCGATACAGCGCGTGTTCCACTTGGAGTCATGGTTGGTTTGTGCGGGGTCTCTGGGTCGGGCAAGAGCACGCTGTTGATTGATACCGTTGGCAGGGTGCTGGCTCCTAGGAGAATAACAACAAGTGTCGCCCACGAGCCCATAGAGCCTGGAGAGTATGATTCAATGGAAGGGGTCCCCGAAAGAACTATGGTGCTTGATCAAGGGCGAAGAGGCATACACAGTCCAATGGACTTCCTAGATCTCTTCAGTCACTTTGTACGCATATTTGTGGAAAGCGCCGATGCGAAAGCTCTCGGTTTTGAAGAAGAAGAGCTCAGCCGGAGGTGTTCGGTCTGCCATGGAGCTGGGGTGATTCGGATTGACATGGGGTTTCTGCCTGACGCATACACAGTATGTGAGACTTGTAAGGGAACGGGTCTAAGACCCGAATCCCAAGAAGTTCGTGTAAATGGCGTGTCCTTTGCTGAGTTGGGAAACCTGACAATCGATGAAGCCTTTAGCCTTTTCAGCAAAGACAGTGTGGTGCTAGCGAAGAGGTTGAAGGCCGCGAAGGATGTTGGGCTTGGATACCTGGTTCTACGTCAGCCGGGGTATGCTC
>CAZDNV010000015.1:0-25658 GCA_964506875.1 uncultured Candidatus Bathyarchaeia archaeon | reverse complement strand
CAAGAATCCCGTTGGCTTTGGGACCAATGTTTCTGGCAGCTGCTATGTTGCTTTTTATTCGCGGCAGCTTTCTTACGGTTCTTGTTTCGATGTGTTTTATAGGGGTCGTTCAGTTGTTGATGATGTCTTCAGCGATGGCACTGTCAGCTGGGCTTGTTGAACCCAAGAACAGAGGTAAAGTGAGAGGGTTCCTCAATTTCATGGGGTACATCTTCACCGGGATTGGCATGTTGCTGGGGAACTTTTTCTACACTTTGATCCCTGAATTGCCGTTTTATGTGACTATTGGCTTGACCGTTCCGATGGTCCTGATCGTCTTGTTGCACGTTCATGAACCCAAGAAATAGACAAAACCTAGCAGAGATCGGCAAGAAGTAGCCTGGGGCTGAGAGCTTGAGCGGCAATTTATTATAGAATCATCATTCTGTAGTGATCAATAGAGGGAAACGTTTGAAGCTGAAGGACGTGGTTAAGGATTACACTTTTTCCAAGATGCTGCGTGTAGAAGCGCTTGTATCACAGATGGAGAAGGCTTGGGGTTTCACGGCTGGAAAGCTGGCGGTTGGTGTGAGGATTTTGGAACGTATGAATAGAGAAAGCAATTGCACAAAGTTCCTTTCGTTCACAGGAAACTTGGTTGCTACTGGAACTAGAGGCGCATTGAGGGAGCTTGTGAAGAGAAAGCTCGCTGATGTAGTAGTGACCACTTGCGGATCGCTCGATCATGATATTGCTCGATGCTGGAAGGAATACTATAGGGGCTCATTTGTTATGAGTGATGCCAAGCTCCGAAAGGAGGGCATAAACCGTCTAGGGAATATCCTAGTCCCAGACGATAGCTACGGCATCGTGATTGAAAAGAGAATGCAGGACTTGCTCCATGACCTGTGGAATGAAGGCATCAGGGAAGTTTCAAGCAGTCGCTTGTGCCGGGAAATTGGGAAACGCGCTTGCAATGAAAGCTCCATCTTGTATTGGGCAGCTAAGAACGACATACCTGTTTATGTGCCGGGCATAACGGACGGTGCCGTAGGATATCAGATATGGCTCTTTTCTCAAGATCACAAGTTCAAACTTGATCTGCTGAAGGATTCAGGAGAACTCAACGACGCCGTATTCGCAGCAAAAAGAACTGGAGCATTGATTATAGGTGGCGGGATTTCGAAGCATCATACGCTTTGGTGGAACCAGTTCAGAGATGGACTAGACTATGCAGTTTATATCAGCACAGCTGACGAATGGGACGGCAGCCTTTCCGGGGCGAGGCCTCGAGAGGCTGTTTCTTGGGGAAAAATAAACGAAAAGGCAGACAAGGTGATGATCGAAGGCGATGCTTCACTCATTCTACCGATAATGGTAAGCGCTCTCATTGACAGGTTAAGAAAGGCTAGGAGAGATCTTTGAATAGCCATGAGAGATCTGGTGCTTTTCGCTTGGCTTTCACTTTCTCGTTGAGTGCATGTGTGATCAAAGGTAATGCTATTGTTGCATCGCAGTAGCATACTGCTCTTCTGCCTTTTACGTCGATTTTGCCCCAGCTTATTGCTTCTTCCAGTGTGCAGCCTGATAGGCCGCCCCATTGGGGAGAATCAGTAGTGATTTGGATGGCATATCGGTGTGGATAGTAGTACTCCTTTATGCCTTTTCTGAGATGGCCCCTTCTTCCAGGTACTCCTTCATCCATTGTCTTCGGTGAGACCGAAATGGCCAGAAGCTGCGTGAAGTCTTTGGGAACACCTCCGCCTACGTATATTACTCCAACTTCTCTTGTTTTCTCGCCTATGCCTACAAACTGATCGAATTCCTTCACGCTGTCTAATACTATTTGATGCCCTTGGTTCTTGGCCATTAGGAATGTTTCTCCATAGGCGCTGTCGGTCATTGCTGGGCAGAAGACCGGCACCTTGCTGGCGGCTGCGGCAGCGATTATGCTTTTGACGCCCTTCTTGTTTAGGTGTTTGCCGAGGAGATAGAGAAGCTCTGCCGAAGTGTATGACAAGTCATTCTTTACGGTCATTAGGAAGTCGGTTATTAGTAATTCCATTTCTCTGTAGTCTGTTTCTTTTCCGTATACGTCGTAGTATCTGTTCACGTCTGCTTCCAGAAGCTCTTGGTCATTGACTTGGTGTGCACCCTGCCAGTAGCCGAGACCCATGGCGTCAACGATGTCCTCAGAGACGTTCGCTCCCGTTGAGACGAGCACGTCTATGTATCGATTCTCGATTAGCCAGTTGATCATCTTCCATTGTCCTGCTGTGCTCATGGATCCTGAGAATCCCATTATGATGGTCAGATCTTTCTCTTTGAGCATTGCTTCCCAGACTTCAACGGCTTCACCGAGTTTTCTTCCTTGATAGGCTGTTTTGCTCATTTCGTCTAAGAGTTGAGATACGCTCTTTTTCTTGACTTCTATGGCTTCGACTTTTCTCTTGAAGTATGAGTTGCTCATGACCTTGCACCTCGTTCTAAATGGCTTGACGCATATATGAGATTTCTTATTGTGTGCACTCGCTTCAAACACAAAACCCGAAATGCCAGTGTTTGCTACATTCTTTCTGGTGCTATGATGCCGATCAGACTTAGGGCGTTTCGAAGCACAATGTGTACGGCATTGGTTAGCGCGAGCCGTGCGTCGCTCAGTCCTTGCGGTTCAACTCCTATGACGCGCTGAGCATTGTAGAATGTGTTGAATCTGTCGGAAAGTGTATTGGCGTAGTCGGCAATAAGATTAGGTTTAAGATAGTCTGCTGCTTCGATAAAGACGTCTGGAAACCTTGCCAAAGTCAGCACTATTTCTTGCTCGAGCTTCTCTTTCAGTAATTCGTAACTTGGGCTTTCGGGTCTTTTCTCAGCTTTTCGCAGGATACTGTGTGCTCTTGCATACGTGTACTGAATGTATGGCGCGCTGTTCTTTTCGAAGTTCAGAACTCTGTCCCACGTGAACACGACAGGTTTTGCCGTGTCAACCTCGACTAGTGCATACCGTACTGCACCTATGCCAACAATATCGGCTATCTTCTTTTTCTCTTCTTCTGAGAGACTCGGAGAACGCTTCGAAACCTCTTCGTAAGCTCGTCTTACCGCTTCGTCCATCACATCATCGAAAGCTATGTAATGCCCTCTTCGGCTTGACATCTTGTAGCCTGGCAACGTGACGAGATTGTAAGTGAAGTGGACGAGGTTATCTGCACACCTGTCGCAGCCCAGAGCGTACAATGCAATCCTCAGTTGCAGTTGAGCCAGGTTCTGCTCCATACCAATAACATTAATGAGCTTGTCGGCTCTTTCCGACTTCCACAAGCTGTAGGCGACGTCCCGCGTTGTGTACAACGTTGTTCCGTCAGCACGCACGAGCGTCAGAGGCGGAACTTCGTAGTCTTCTCTTATTCCAAGTTTCGCCCTCAGGGCTAGTTCTCTAACAGCTTTTTCCGCGTCAAACTCAAGAACACCGCTTTCGGCAAACACGTATCGTGACTCCTTCAATTTCTGAAGAGTCTCGTTGACTCTGCCATTCCACACGAAATCGCTTTCCCAATCCCATGAATCATAGAACACGTCTATGCGACTTAGCGTTTCTTTGAAACCGGCCAAACATGATTCGCTGACTTCCCGAATCAGTTCCTTAGCAGTGTTGTCCCCGGCCTCATAAGCTCTGTTCAGCTGATTGATTCCGTCTTCAGAGTTTTCGCCCAGCTTCTCTAGAAGCTCCTCAAAGAGCTGGGGATGTTTGCCTTTCAGTTCTGCTGCCACTGATGCCCATTCGTCAAGCTCTCGGTTAATCTTGACGATTTCGTCTTCAGCTTGGGTTTTCTTGGCACGTTCAAGCTCCTTCTTCAAGCGGCCTATTTCTACTAGGCAACTCGTAATAGTGTAGATTTCTCCAATCAGATGATCAGGCTTGCCCTTGGACCGCGGTCTGCCCAGTCTTGAGTATCCATAGGCGGCTACCGATGATTGGCGACCAACGTCGTCAATGTAATAGTGACGTGCAACTGCATGTCCCCTTGCCTTAAGTAGCCTGGCAGCAGAGTCGCCAAGTATGGGGTTCCTTGCCTGTCCAATGTGTATTGGATGAAGAGGATTGACACTTGTATGCTCGACAATAGTCTTGAGCGGCTTACTGGTTTTGGCAAACCCATACTCGCCGCCAATCTGATTTACAGATTCAATGGTTAGACTTGAGAATCTGGCAAAGCTGACGTGGAGATTTATGTAGCCTCCAACTGCAGCAACGTGGTCGACTAGATTAAGATGCGACTTGTCTGCTGCTTGGGTTATCCTCTTAGCCAAGACGTCTGGTTTTTCATGGCGCTGCTTTGCCAGTTCGTAGCATAGAGAGGAAGCAAGTTGGCCGAAATCCGGATTTGGTGGCATTTCTAGAGATATGTCAGTCTTTTTGAGTTGTGGAAAAGTCTTCTTGAGAGCTTTCTCTAGGATGGTCTGAGATTCTTTGCGGAAGACGGCAAACGGGTTCTCTGAGATCATTGATCCTTCTCTCGCCACAGTCAAGTTCATCTAGGTTTTTAAGAGGTGAAGTTCTATTTTAGCTTGAAAATCATTGCTTTGTCTCAGCGGATGTTGAGGTTCTTGAGGAAAAGCATTGTCTTCTCAAAGAAATGTCTCAACTATGGCCAATGGCATATTGAAGGACCTGAGAGAGTTAGAAGAGCCGTTGATTACTTGAAGCAGAAGGGCTACGAGTTCGTGGCGCCTGAACCAGCGTCAGAGGAGGATGTGCTACGGGCTCATGAGGCAGAATATGTTTGGAATCTCAAGAAAAACTTGATTGAAGATCCTGACACGCCGGCATTCGATAATATCTATGAGTATGCTAGGCTTTCCGCGGGTGGGGCAATGTTGGCAGCCAAGATCAACGGATTTTCTTTGATGAGGCCACCCGGCCATCACGTTGGCCGATACGGCGCTGCTCTGGGCGCTCATACGCGGGGATTCTGCTACTTGAATAACATTGCCATGGCGGTGAAATATCTGGATAGGCCAGCTTTGATTTTGGACATTGATGGTCACCATGGAAATGGGACTCAGGAGATTTTTCTTGGAGATAAGAAGGTTGTTTACATCTCGTTGCATCGTCATCCAAACTATCCTGGGACGGGCACAGTCTCCGAGCAGAACTGCCTGAATTTCCCGCTGCCGCCCTCCTGTGGAAATGATGTGTACTTGAGAACTCTTGACAAAGCATTGGGCAACGTTGACAAGGAGCGGTTTGAAGTGGTAGCCGTTTCGGCTGGATTTGACCAGCACGATGGAGATTTGGCTTCGCTTGGTCTGACAGAAGAAGGCTACGAAGAAATAGGGAAAAAGATCGCAGAATTAGAGAAGCCGACGTTCTTCGTACTGGAAGGCGGATACTTGTGTGAACATATGGGGGTCAGCATAGAGCAGGTGCTGAAAGCGTTTGCAGATGACGATAGTTAATAGAGCCGTAGAGACACGAGCTGGCAGTCACATGCACGTATAAGTTCCAGATAAGTAATGCCATGGCTTGGTAGAGCGGGCCCGCTGGGATTTGAACCCAGGATCTCCGGCTCCGCAGGCCAGCCGTCCAAAATCCTTCTTCTGGCGTTTTGCGTAGCCGTAAACCAGGGGTTCAAATCCCAACCGCTGACAGCTATTATGCGAGTTGGGGGGATAAGCGAAGCGGTTTTCTTGAGTATGTGGAAAGCAAGAGGTATGATCCGATAACGGCTAAGACAATGGTTCGTTATCTTGACAGATATGTTAAGGCTTCGATTGAGTGTCCGATGGATGTGATAAGGTTGTTCAATGGTTTGTCGGTGGGTCAAGCGCACCATTTGAATCGGGCGTTGAGGGCTTTCTTTAATTTCCTTGAGATTTTGGGTTTTGATAAGGATTGGCTGGATAGTTTGAGGAAGGCTATTCCGAAAGACCAGATTGGCATCGACATTAAGGTTCCTGAGGAGCAATCTATTAGAGAGGACCTGTCAAGGATATCTAAGATTGCGTTGAAATATCAAGCGTTGTGGCATCTATGCTTAGATAGCGGCTTACGGCTGATAGAGGGTTACATTCAATCAATGGGTTTGATTTAGGAAATCTTCAGCAAGTTAACGGATTTTTCCGCTATAAGGTTGGAGAGTTTAGAGGTAGCAAACAGGCTTACTTCGGATATTTCACAGAATACACATTAGGGCTTATTCAAAGCGTCAACAGCGAGAAATTTGACCGCCCTGATGCAAGCCATTACTATTGCAGGTATGGTTTTACGTCGCCGAAGTATTTGCGGGAGTTTGCTTTTGACAAGATGATTGAGCTGGATATTTCAGAGAGCGTGGCGGATTTTATTGAGGGTAGGGTTCCAACGAGGATAGGCGCCAAACACTATATGGTTTTAGCAAGGCAAGCAGACCAGAAGTATGGAAGATATGCCGATCACGTTACGCAGCTTAGGCAAAAGGCAGGGTTACTGCCAACCTAAACTTTCCCTTTTTTCTTTATCAGAATGGTAAACTTTGATCTGCATTATAAGAAAACAGATTTTAATCAAGTGTGGAGCTATTTGCTCGAGAGTTAATCTAACATTATATAAAAAGAGGGAGCTTGGAAGGGAGGGTTTTGCTTATCGCTTCTGTTTTCTATGCTTAACATGCTTAACGTAGATGGCTGTTGCAACTGCAGCGACTGCGATAATTGAGGTTAGACCAATGTAAAAAGATGATAAGTCAGGCTTAGAGTTAGCAATTGGAACAGAAAATCCGCCAACTGGTGGATAGCGGATTACGGAATAAGAATAAGTCTCTATAGGACCTGGATCTTCATCGACATAGCCATCATTGTCATTGTCAATTAAAAGATGAGTGACAGTACCATTAGGATATTCCATATGTTCCACGGGATCTTCACCGATTTTTCCATCTCCATCAAAATCCTCCACCCACAGCGTAGAGTTCATATACCCTCTAAGCTCGTCAAACTTAATTATTCCATCTTTGTTCTCATCCGCTTTCATTTCCTTGATCGCCCCCATGAGTTTATCGCCGGTCAACGTCCCCACATAATACGGATAAGCTTTAAGGGCCAATCCTTTTCCCTTCAACCCCCAGAAGCCTACTGCTAAAACAAGATTTCCTTTCGAATCCTTTACCTTAGATATATCTTCTCCAAATCGACTACTGTAGCAGGCAATTAATACCACTTTCACACTGACACCCGGTTCGAAACCTGATAAGTCCTCTCTCATCTCTCCTGGAGTCCACAATTTGTTGGCTTCCCCCGTTCCCCAACTAATACGGGGTGGGGCTTCATTTCCATGCCCTACATAAATCAAAACGACCTCCTCACCCGATTTAGCGCGTTCGTCGCCCTCTTTAAGGCTTCTTAATGCATTGCGAATACCCTCAAGAGTTGGCCCACCTGGATATGAAAAGATGTCTGCGGTGGGGGACTTTTCTCTTATCGCTTTTTCTATTCCATTGGTAT
This sequence comes from uncultured Candidatus Bathyarchaeia archaeon, assembly GCA_964506875.1. Classification (GTDB taxonomy): domain Archaea; phylum Thermoproteota; class Bathyarchaeia; order Bathyarchaeales; family Bathycorpusculaceae; genus CAZDNV01. The sequence continues at coordinate 18,197 of CAZDNV010000015.1, read as the reverse complement.
CTTTACTAAAGACTTCAGTCATTTTCCAATCATATGTGTCTACTCCGCCTACAAGAATGTAGTGAACCTTAGTTGGATTTTTGTCCTTTGATCTTGAATCCAAGAAAACACATGCTTCGCCTTCAGCGATAACTGGACCGATTGAGAAGATACCCAAGCCTAAGCTAATCACCATTGATATCACTAACAAGAATGATTTCTTACTCAAGTTGTTTTTCTCCTTTCTCCTTTTTCATCACTTATAATTTGCATTTGCTGTGGATATATACGTATTGTGAAACTTGGTTCTATGCGCACTCATTGATAACGATGGCCCTCCTAGTGTAGTTTTCCACATTAACCGATAAATAAAAACTGTAGAGAGAGGTAAAATAATTACAGAATGTATCATTCGTAAGCACTCAATGAAAGTATATCTCAGCGTGATGTTTCTCCCAAAACAGGTAAACTTTCTTTTTGCATCAAAAAGCTACGGACTTTTATTAAATGGCAATTCCTAACTATTCGCAACCATGCTTAGGAACATCCCGGGACCGTCCCACAGCCAGTTACCCAACAACTTCTTAGCCTCCTACAAGCTCTAACCCAACAAATCAGCCCAAATCAAGTTGCTTTATCAGAACAAGAGGAAAATTGGCGGGCCCGCTGGGATTTGAACCCAGGATCTCCGGCTCCGCAGGCCAGTGTCCTAATCCAGCCTAGACTACGGGCCCTACGTCAGACTACAGGTCAGCTAAGCCTGAAGCCAGTGAGGAATATAACAGCTTTTTCTTCTTAAACAATTCTCCGTCGTAATGATCAAGCATTTGGTAAAGATTTGGTAGAGATTAGGGCTGAATCTTGAAAAACCCCTTAATATCCAGCTAGGCTACGCGGTATCGGAAGCAAAGGAGGTGAATGACCATAGAAAGAAAAACCCTGACCTTAACCTTGCTGTGTTTAGTAGCCGTGGCGGCGGTCACAGGAGGCTTCCTGCTAATGCGAGCTGCTAACGCAAATGGAACGACTGATTCAAACGCAATTGCCTCAACTCTGAACGGCGACTTCCCACCGTGGAGCAACGGCAGTATGATGTTCGGAGCACCTGGATTCGCTGGAGGATCCAGAGGACGATTCGGAGGAGGCTGCGGGCCGAGACCCGGAAGCTGTGGACCCATTGAAGTTAGTACGGAGTATGAAGAGAACGTGACCAACATAGCGAAAAGCGACACAGATGTACAAAACCTGCTTGCAGACGGCTATAACATCACGTCAGTAAGACCACTAATCAAAAGTACAATTGACGCCAACGGCCTTGTCACAACAAAAGCGACCACGGCAGTCGTGCTACTACGAAAAGACACATCCGGCTTCGCATCCGTGTCGGTAGACTTAGAACAGGGAAAAGTGACGAAGATAACCATCGTGACAAAAACGGTGATTGAAAAACCTTGAAAACAGTAGTTGGCAAACTACGACAATTTTGGGTCCCAGACTTCACACCCAACAGATTCCAACCCTTTTTCTGGTGTAAACCTCCACATCCGTTCTTAGAAAGGAATTGGCAAAACCAAGATAGACTCAAGCCCCCTTCACAAGGAATCAGCGCGCATTTTCGTTAGTGCTATCAATGGAAGTGGAGGAAGCATTTCGCTTACATCAAAGCACGCGAACCTCTGAACAGACTCCTGAGAAACCCTCAGAGAAAAAGAAAAAAGAGGGGGATTGCGCGGGAGATTTCACAACTTAAGGGGGAGTCCAGCCTAGACCGCGGGTCCTTTCACCTGGACTACTACCCTTTTGATGCTTGGGAACCAAGATATGCCATCTCTTTCTTGCTAGATAGCCTTCCGCTTATGTTTGAGGTTGAGCGCAAGCGCGATGTCCGCCAACCTTAATACAGACAAGAATGCAAGGAGGCAGGAATGGCATTGAGCGCCTTTGACGACAAGTCGAGACCGCCACGGGACGACGACCTAGCGGTAATGCTTGGAAGCACGTTTGTCTTTTGGAATGAGTTGAAAAGGCTCATAGCATCGAGGTTTGCTTCTTTGTCGATGGAATGGGGGTTCACCAGCAAGAAAACGGGGTGGGGATTACGACTCAAGCAGGGGAAGCGAGTCATTCTCTACATGACCCCACGCCACGGTTACTTCTTGGCTTCCTTTGCCTTGGGTGAGAAGGCTGTGAAAGCCGCCCACGAGAGTGACTTACCTGTTTTGGTTCTGGAGGTCATCGACAGTGCAAGGAAGTATGCTGAGGGCAGAGGTGTGAGACTTCAGGTTAGAACTGCCGAGGATGTTCTTAGCGTAGAAAAGCTTGCTGTCATCAAGAAGGCAAATCAACTCACACTCCAACAGACAGCACATGTTGGGCCAGCAGCGCGCACACAGATTACGGAAATTCCAGTCGTTCGCTCTAATACCATTAGTGCGTGCTTAAAGCTTCAGCTTCTTTTCCAAGCGTTTAACGAGTCGCGGAGGAAACTCCTTCTGTTCCACTAGTTCAATGAGCTTCTTCAGTTCCTTTTTTGCCTTCTCGTACAACTGCTTGGAAATCCATTCCTTCTCCAAAGCTTTCTCCAACTCGTCCTGGTCCAAAACCACGTATCTGAGATCTGGAGACACCCAGAGATCTAGGAACAAATCAGTAATCTCTACTGATCCATCCGCTAAGAGCTTGGGTGGTGTGGAAATATCACAGTAGTACCCTGTGTGCTTTCCTTTCAAATCTCTTATCCTGACAACATTGAACCATTTTCCAACTAGCTCAAAGTACACTATCGGGAAGCCAGCACTTAGGACTGATTTGCCATCGAATACTATCGAGTGCACAGAAGTGACCTGGGATTTTCCGACAATGATCCTCTTCGACTTATAGATCAAATCATCATACATTTCCAAGCTTTGACTTGGCAATCGTATGTACCGGAGATGAAGCCTTGGTTTTGCTTCTGCTTGAGCAATGACGGATTCGATGAACGACGTCTTGGCCTCGGTGTAAGCTTCACGGTCTGAAGCATATCTCTTAGACAATTCCCTTTTCGATTTGCAGTATTGCTGAGCCACGTCTTGATGAGAACGCAGATAGTCTCGAAACAACAAATGCCGCCTCCAGAAACTCCCGTTCTGTTCAACCATGTGCAGATGAAAATGCCTATTGGGCACTCCTTCTGGCCCCTTTCGGAAGTATCGCCTTTCTGGAATCTCCTTTTCGTACTCTGGAACATATTCATAGCCGATGCTCTTGAGCGGCGCAATACACTTTTTCGCATCTGAAAGCCTTGTCACTCCGACCAAGATATCTATGATCGGTTTTGCCCCTAAACCCGGAACAGCAGTGCTTCCAACATGCTCAATTGCCACGATCTTGTCCGCAATCACCTTTAGAATTCGATCCTTCTCTCTCGCATAGATTGCTGGCCACCGAGGATCATGATCCACAATTTTGACAAGGCGCTTCAGACTGATTCTCTCCTAGATCCTTGGCCGCGCTGGAACCCAGAGTTATCTTCCATATAAGAACCACCCAAGTTGCGCACCAAACAGCCCACACACTTCATTCTATGTTGCTGCTTTCACCTGAAGATTCTTTTGGCTATTCGCAAGGCCAGAAAAGTCATCCATCTTGAAGGCTTATCTTTTTGCCCAAAGTCAAAGTCAGACCAAACCTTAACTGCCGATTCAGGAGTGAACCTTCCTTGGTTGTCTTGCTTTGAGAAAAGCAGCCTGACCATTTCTGATCCTTGGAGCCTTTGCTTAGCACATTCAAACTGAGACAAAACATCCAGAAACTTCAAGATCTTGTAATCTGTGAATGGGTACTTCAATTTCTGCCAATCAGATCCAACTTGGCTATCATGACCTGCATATTTCATCTTTCCCCTGTTTTCCCAACATCCAAGCAGAAAGTTAACTCCCTTCACGGCAACTTCATTGTCTTGAAACCTGGGGTCCTGGGCAAAGGCTCCAAGCACAAACATTGTTGCCATCGCACAACTAGGCTCCTTCTCACGTGGTCCGCCGAGCTGGCCAGTGTTCTTGCACCACCATCCACCGTCACATCTCTGTCTTCTGACGAGCCAATCATAGGCTTCTTGCACTCTCCTGTCTGGAAGAAGCCCGAGTTTCGCCAGGGATTCCGTTAGAATTGCTGTGTGGCAATCGTAAGCGAGTTTGGGATCAAAACCGAGAAACCCGCCGCTTTCCTGTTGGATGCTGAAAACGTACTCGGTTGCTTTCACCACTCCTTTGTCCTCGACTTTCAGTCCAAAGTCTCCCAGAATTCCAAGCATCCAGAAGGTCGTGTCCTTCTTGGGCCACCAAGTGTGAATATCCTTCGAAACTCCCCAGTAACCGGCAGTATTGCGTTTGTCTAGGATTTTCTCGATCAGTTTGTGTTCAAGAATGCTTTTTCGTGCAGCCAAAACTCTTCTCTCGCTTTCCTGTCCATGCAGAAGATCAGTCAACGTGCGATAGGTAACCCATGGTTCCCCGCTGAGCAACCAATTTGTCGGGTCTTCCTGCAAGCGTATCCTCCAATGATCCATAGAACTCCCTTGTCTCCTGATTCTTAGCGCGCGCTTAACTATCTCTTTGTCATATTGATAGCGCCCGCTTTACTACCACACCTGTTGCTGTGGTCTTTTTCCTGCTTCTATAACCCTGCAGCAGTAGTTCAGAATGAACTCCTTAGGAAAGGCTTGCCAGAACCATGTTGTAGCTTTCCAACCAGTGCAGTGACATGGAGAGATGGCAGCGAAACCATATTTCTTCAACTCACTAACGGTTCTCTGAACGTAGTCATCGGGACGCCAGAGCATATGTGTGCCGCCAACCAAGCCATATATGCGGTCAAAGGAACCTAGCCTCTTAGCATGGATAAGCGTGTTGATGGGCCCAGCGTGCGCGCACCCTGTGATCACGAAAGGCCCAACCCCTTTCACGTCAGCCCATATTGCCAAATCGTCGAGCACTAAGTCCTCCGTCTCTTTTCCATCAATGTCGGTTACAAGTCTGCCTCCGCTAGGCAGGTCTATTACAGTCTCGAATGTTTTTCTCTCAATTTGTCCAGTGGTCCAGAGCCCTGGAACCACCTCCACTGGCTTTGCGGACAGCACGACCTTTCCCCCTGCCCTCTCGATCTCGGCTATTCCTTGCCCCTCAGGGACCCCTATGTTATCACTTCGTTTTCCTTTTCGCTTGATGAACCTTTGAATGAACGTGTGAGGATGCCCGAAAACTCTGATGTCTCCTGCAGTCTTCACCACTTCTACCGTCGCAGTGGTATGGTCCTGGTGCCCGTGGCTCAACACTACGGCATCGATATCTCTGGTGCTCACCTTGAGGACTTTCACGTTGTGCATCAGCGCTTCCTTGTCGTCTCCCGTGTCGAAGATCACTTTTCTAGGCTTGCCTCTGGCGTCGACTAGTTCCAATAACAGAGATAGCCCAGACTGGCCGTGACCTTCATTGTAGACCAGGTTGTCACCGATGGTGGTGATCTTCAGTTTCTTGACCTTAGTCATAGCCTCAATTATTGTTGCGCACGCTATTATGATTTCTTACATAGCGTGCCATAGAGTCCTGCATGCTGCACAATTGATCAAGTAATGGATTTCCAAGAAAAAGAAGAGCGCGCGCTAGTAGTCACGGCACAGGTATCGTTGCGCATGTCCGAAACATGTGCATCTGATTCCGTCTCCATACACCTGCTGGCTGCAACGCTGAGAATGCTTGGCTACTTTAGCTTCCATCACGATGCACCTCCAAACCCGGATCTTTCGCCAAGCCGATGTAGGTCCTAAGCATGCGCGCCTAAGAGCGGCATGAGGTGCAGAATTCCTTGGTCCACAACTCCCTAGCTTACGCTTGTGCAGCATGAAGGGCTGTCAAAGTAGTCTTTGGCGACCATGATCAGGTTTTGGTCCTGCGTCAACAGAGCAGCTTCGCCCATCCAATCTGACACCGTTATGAGTGTTTTCATGTCGGAGATGAGCATTCCAAGCGAGTCGACCGAGCAATGCAGCAAGCGTATTTCGCCAAGGTCTGAAGAGCCTACTCTTTCAAAGACTTCTTGGGTCACAGCGATGCTTAGTTTGACTCTGCGCTTTTCTTTTGCTTCTAGCAAAGACTCTCCGAGTTCTCTGAAAACTTCTGGGTATGCAATGAAAATCGTTACCTCTTTTCGTGCTGTTTCAATCAGTGCCTTCATTCTGTTGATAATGTTCTTTTGTCCTCTAAGGATGTAAGCTATTTCAAGTTCCTCTGATCTTTCGGCGTTCTCGTACATTGGCGTCAGGATGTCAGCCAGAGCGTCTGCTTCTCTGATTTTCTCATGGAGACTCTCAGTCAGCTGATTTTTCAGATTGGCGATAGCTTCTTTCGGCGGTGTGGGAAAGTAGATGTTTGGATTGCCCCTCTGCACTGTTAGCATGCCTTTCTTAGAGAGCCCGTCTAGGGCATAGTAGATTTTCGAGTCAGGGATTCCTGTTTCCTTGCAAAGTACAGCTGCAGTTATGTTGGGATGGGCCAAAAGCGTAACGTAAGCTGATGCCTCATGAGTTGGCACGTCCAGTTCTTTAAGCCGCGAGACTATCCGGTTTCGGGCGACTGTTTCCTTGACGTCCGCAGTTGTTCCTCCTACTTCTAGTAAGTAGTTGTCAGAAAAGACTTAAATAGTTTTCTGCTACTTGGCAGTAGTAGATAACAACTGCAAGGAGGTCTGTTATGGAAAACAGAATCAAATTGTTGATAGCTGTTGGGGCTTCTGTTACAGCGAATTGTCAGCCTTGTCTCAAAACCGCTGTCACTCAGGCTCAGTTAGCAGGAGTAGATAAGAAAGAAGTCCTTGAGGCAATCGCAATAGGGAGAGTTGTCAGAAAGGGCGCATTTGGCAAGATGGACAGATTCGCCTCAACACTAACCGTAAATGAAGTGGACAAATCGGATGAATGTCCATTCGGCTCGACAGAAGAGGAAGTCAAAGAATGGGTAGAACAAGACGATCAATGTGGTTGCAGTTGAAAGACTTGCCCTTTTGAAGACATCGCTCAAGATGAGTTAAATAGCAGCCATAAACCATCATGTAGGAGGCGCACAGCGTGAAAGAAGAAAAAGTGAAGAAGATAGTTAGAGAGGGCTATGCAAAGATCGCCAAGGAAGAGAAATCCTGTTGCAGTGAACCAACTTCCTGTGGTTGTGATGCTCATAACATAAGTGAGGAGATCAGCAGAAGAATCGGCTACACCGAAGAAGAAATCAACTCGGTTCCAGAAGGCGCAAACCTCGGTCTCGGATGCGGCAGCCCTGTTGCACTTGCTTCTCTGAAAAAAGGCGAAACTGTTCTAGATCTTGGCTCTGGCGGCGGGTTCGACTGTTTTCTGGCAGCGAACAGAGTTGGCAGAAGCGGCAAAGTCATCGGCGTGGACATGACGCCCGAAATGCTTGACAAGGCCCGAGAGAACGCGCGGAAAGGCAAGTACGAGAACGTTGAGTTCAGACTTGGAGAGATTGAGAACCTGCCCGTGGCAGACGGCACGGTTGACGTTATTATCTCAAACTGCGTGATCAACCTCTCGCCGAACAAGAAATGCGTATTTGAAGAGGCTTTCAGAGTTCTAAAACCTAATGGTAGACTGATGGTCTCAGACATTGTCCTTCTGAAGAAGCTTCCTGCAGTCATAAGAAAGAACGTTCAGGCATACATCGGATGTCTCTCAGGTGCTGAAATGAAGGGCAAGTACCTGCAAATGATAAAAGACGCTGGTTTTCAAGAAGTCGAAGTCATCGAAGAGAGTTCCTTCCCAGTCGAAAACATGGCAAATGATCCTACTGCACAAGCGATCATCAAGACTTCAAAGATCTCTGCTGAAAAAATCAAGAAAATCGCTAACACCGTGGCAAGCGTGAAGGTTTCCGGTCTTAAGCCATAGAATCGAAGGCCCTCGCATATTTGAAGTCGGTTCGAATACGCTGGCAGAAACCAGATGGCAGAAGCATCTGTGAAGAGCCATGGCAAAGGAAAGCTTGAGGCGCTCATTGCTGGCACTTTGCTAGCAAAGGAAGTCAATCCCGTGGTTGTTCAAGTCATGCGAGAAAAAGGAACAGATCTGTCAGCGAACAGGCCCAAACTGATCACTAGTCAGATGGTTCAGGAAGCACGCGCTAAGCAGGGCTTTTTAGGAATATCGTGAAGGTGCCGTTTTGCTCGTACCCGGTTGTGACAATAGGGACATACTTGTGCACCAGAACTACTACATGCCAAAGCCGTTTTCAGAATCCAACGCTGACATTGGCGACAGTATGCATGATGGCTGTATCTCATATTCATCGTGATCACTTGATTAGCGCACCCTAAGCTGGTGGCGGTCGCGACTCTAGCTTGACTGGTAGCGTTTGGGTCTCGTTGTTTCTTTCTAGTACCACGCTAATTGTTTGACCTGGTGAAGTGTACTCTTCCAGGTAAGTTGAAAGGCAGTCCATATTCGTGATTGCTGTGCTATCGATTGCTTCTATGATGTCACCTCCTATTGGCACCAGTGTTCCAGCGATTTGAACTTGTCTTGTGCCTCCTCGCAGGCCGGCTTCTTCGGCAGGTCCTCCGCTTGTGACTTGGGTGATCAGCCAACCATAAGTCAGGTTTGTGTTCATCGCTTGTGCAATCCCAAAGGTCATGTCTACTCCTGATGCTCCTAACCACGAATGACGGTTATATGAACTACTTGTGATCAAAGATTCGGTTTCTCGCAGTATCGTATTTGAAGGAATTGCGAAGCCTATCCCCTGGGAGCTGGTTACGATGGCAGTGGTTATGCCAACGACTTCGCCTTCATAGTTGAGAAGCGGGCCTCCGGAGTTGCCTGGGTTTATGGGCGTCGTGGTCTGTATGCAATTGGCTATGACGTATCCGCCTGTCGTGCTCTCGGAAATTGTTCTGCCAAGCGCGCTAACTATTCCCGAGGTTATCGTTCCAGCCAGTCCATAAGGAGTACCGATTGCGAGTACGGGGTCACCGACGCCTAAGGTTGACGAGCTCGTGATTCTGAGAGGTTTGTACTCATCCTGCGGCGCGTCTGCCGAAAGCACTGCGAGGTCCGCGTAAGCATCTGAACCGGCTACAGTGGCTGCATAAGTGTCCCCGTCTATGAATGTTACAGTAATGTTAGTTGCGTCGTGGACAACGTGGTAGTTTGTGATTATCACGAACTGGCCTGTTGAGTTATAGACAAACCCTGATCCTTGCACCTCACCGTATTTATAGTAAGGTTGCCCCCAAGGGTAATAGTATTCTGTTACAGTTGTTCCTTGGACCACAACGACGGAGCTTTTGACCTGCTCATATAACTGAGACAATGAGATGTTATCTCCTAGAAAGTAAGTGTTGTTTTCGTAGGGTACGTCGTGTATTAATTGGAGGTACGAAAGGCGATTCTGGAGGTCACTGATTTCGCTTGAAACGGTCAAACTGCTTATCGTATAGCCGAATGCTCCGCCTACCAACAGACATATGATGACTACTCCGATCAAAACCGTAGAACGAGGCACTTTTGGCTTTTTTGGCGATTCCAATTACATTCCTCTTTGATTGTTCATAGTCTTTTTCTGCAATTAGGGCATCTTTCGTCGCTAGGCTGAATCTTGCTTCCACAGTAGGGACACATGAGCTTCTTCTTTGTCAAATGAAGCCCCTGCTTTTCCTTCATGATCTTTCCATCCTTTAGAAGGAGCATTCTTTCGGTGTGTGAAGCTACTTGGCTGTCGTGCGACACCATCACGACGGTGGTTCCTCGATCAATGTTCAGGTGTGCGAGCAGTCTGACAATTTCGTATTTGTTTTTCGTGTCCAAGTTCCCAGTAGGTTCGTCTGCCAGAATTATGGCTGGATCATTTGCCAAGGCCCTCGCGATTGCCACCCTTTGCTGCTCGCCCGCGCTTAGCCGTTGGGGCCTATGTTCTTCCCTTCCTGACAACCCCACTAGTTTCAGTAATTCGCAAGCCCTTTGTCTTCTTTCGCTCTTGGATTTTCTTGTGCACTCCATCGGCAGCTCAACATTTTCTCTGGCGTTTAGGTATGGCAAAAGGTTAAAGGTCTGGAAGATGAACCCAATCTTGTTCCTTCTTATCTTGTAGAGTTCCTTTTCGGGCAATCCTGAAATATCAACCCCGCCCAAAATGACCTTTCCACCAGTGGGTTTGTCAAGACAGCCTAGAACATTCAGCAACGTTGTCTTGCCCGAACCAGAAGGCCCCATAATCGCGACGAACTCGCCCTTGTTCACCTGAAGATTCAGCTCGGACAGGGCTCGGACTTCGCGCTTGCCCATCGAATAGGTCTTGGAAACGTTCTCTGTTTTTAGAACAACTTCACTCATATCTCATCGCCTCCGCAGGCCTTGTTCTTGAGGCTCTCCACGCTGGGTACAGACTGCCCAGGGCCCCAAGCAGCGCAGCTGCACCAATCGCAAGCAGCATAATCTGCGGGCTTATGGAGGCTGAAGCACCTATTGATCCAGGCATCTCGGGATTCGATCCAAACGTCCTGGGATTCGAATCTGCGGTTCGGAAGGTGCCTGATGAACCAAACGGGTTTATTTGAGGAAGCAGAAGTCCTGATAGGACGGGCGCTCCCACGGATCCTATCGCAATGCCAACTACACCCGCCGCCAAGCTCAGTAGTACTCCTTCGAGCATAAACTGGCTCATAACGTTCCAGCTGCTGAAGCCTATCGCTTTGAGTGTGCCAATCTCCTTCGTCCTTTCACGTACGGTATATAGCATCACAAACAAGACTATGAGACTTGTGGCGGCGACTGCCACGATGATCTCTTGGGTTGCGACTGCCTGCGTCTGAGCCAGGGTTAATTCAGCACTGTTCAACGTCTCTGTATATCTTGCCTGCATGCTCTGAAGGGTTGTCAAGCGATCTGTATACGTCGTGACGTAAAGGTTTGAATACGCTGCCTCTATCACGTCGGCTATTCCATCCACATAAGAAGCATCCTCTGCATACACGTCATACCTGCTTACGTTTCCTATTTCGCCAGTTACCGTCTGAGCGTCAGAAAGATTCATGTACACCGTTCTTGTTCCCGTGAAGCCTTGACCCGTTGAGTTATAGACTCCTACCACTGCAAAAGCCTCGCCGTTGACCTTCACATTGTCGCCTACTCCTACTTCAAAGTAATCTGAGAGGTTAAGGCTCATGACAAGAACACCACTATCCCCTTCGCGCAGATTTCTCCCCCCCGCTGTTATGTTTGTCGGCAGTATGGAATAGTCGTCGATGAAGGAGGAATTCAGACAAACACCTGTAATCGTGTAGAGGGGTCTAGAAACGTTGAAGTCCCCACGTGGTGTACTTATGGTTCCCGAAGTGCTCTCCTCGGATGACTTCACAAGGAATGGAACAACATCTTTGACATAGTCAATAGAACGAATTTCATCGCCAACGGTTTCATTTATGAAAACCTCTCCTTGTCCCTCTCCTTGTCTGAACCCAAAATCGGGTAAGGTGAAGGGCGTATCAGAGGGTGGACGGAAAAACGTGCCTCGTCCAGATGAAGTTGAGCATTCTATTAGTGTAGATGCCTTGGTGATTTCCTCTTCCGTATTACTAATAGTGCTGTTGAAATTTTCAGTTAGGGTCTGTGTGGACTCTTGGTTTGCTATTATACCCGCGGGAATGGAAATCATTATTGCCAGAGAGAAACCTAAGGCAATTACTACCAAGAATGCCCTCACTTTTCTTCTCGAAATATTCCTGACTGCTCTTGTTAAGGCACCCAAATGCTTCACATCCACAAATTTGCCGTGTTTAGTTCACGAAAAAGGGGATGGCAAGCAGTTAATTTTGGTCTCATTCCACCTGGAATGGGACCAAAGCTATGCGGTTGCTTCACTGCTGCCATCTCCATGCTTGGTTGCATTGTTTCATCAAGAACAGCGGATTATTAAACTGTTTTTCAGAATTAGACCAGATTCTACTCCCAGTCTAATCATGGGCTTTCGTCCGATCTGACGGTGAGAGTGTGAATGACATATTTATTATACTGGTTTGGATAGGTTTAACGAAAAACCCATAAATGCATGCGGAGTGGTATGGATGTCCATTGGTGCACGCCCGTTCAAGTATATACTTGGATGGTTGATTGCAGGCACGAGGGGCGGTGTGAGTCGCGCCAAGATAATAGAAGCTCTGAAAGAGACTCCGCGGAATGCAAATCAGTTGGCGAACCTGCTTGGGATGGATTACAGGACAATAAGGCATCATCTTGAAGTGCTTGAGAAAAACAGGGTGATTACGTCAGCTGGAGAGGGGTACGGCACCACATATTTCTTGTCCCCAGCGATGGAGGAGAACTATACTCTTTTTGAGGAGATTCTGAAGAAAATCTGGAAAAAGTAGAAAAGGGGGGAACGTAGATGAAGAATCGTATGAATAGAAACCTGAGGAATTGGCTAATACTGACAACGTTGATAGTGGTGACTATTGTGGCAGCGTTCTGGGCAGCATCCGTCTCTTGGTTTCCGCGTTATCCTTTGGGACCTCGCCTACGACCTCCCCCTGAGAACATCCGTGACGACATAGAGCTTTTCTACACAGTAGAAACAGTAGTTTCCACGATCAATGCGACACTTTCGATCCTCCTATTGGTTATATATATTAGCATTTACCGGAAGACGCGATCGGAGTTCACAATAGGGCTAATCATATTTTCAGCAGTCCTATTTCTGAATGCTCTTGCTTCCATACCCCTAGTACACCTGGCTTTTGGCTACTATCCGTTCGGTCTCGGCCCATTTGCTATGTTGCCAAACCTATTCACGTTAGTAGCGTTAGCTGTGCTGCTGTATCTCAGCGTCAGGTACTAGAGAGCGAGCGTGGCCTTCTGAGTCTTCTGCATGTTTGGCTTTGCTTCTTGTTCCAAGCACCGCAAGAGCAAGTTGACGTCTAACGTTTTTCACCCCCTTCCCCCTAGGTCTTTTCCCTGCCGAAAGCAGGGGCGCTTAGCTTCGGTTCAGGGCTCTCTGTAAGGCGGTGATAACGTTTTCTTTCCCCATCGCGAGCAGATATGGGCCCAGTCTTGGTCCCTGTGGAACACCTAGAAGAATCATGTACAGGATCTTGAAGAAACTCCCTGCCTGCAAACCATGTTTTCTAGCTACGCTGAATATCATATTCTGCGTTTTCTCAGGCTCATTTTCAACTCTCAGCATTTCGACCAGTTCTTTCACGGCGTCCTTCTCCTCTGTTGCGAGGCCGATTGTCGTCTCTCCTATTTCTTTAAAATCTTCATTCCAATTGGATGCGTATCTGATTCGTTCCTTCAAGCTCTTATCAAGCATTTGATTTTTCTGCAGGTGGCCATAGTTTCTAAGCTGCTCTGCTATGAATGCATCCTCACTGCCTTTTGGCGCCATCTTCGCTAGGAACGTAAGCAGATTATATGGTACGTGAATGCTTGGCTTTGCAGGAGGCTTGAGCGACCAGCAATATTCATATAAACCTTTGAACTTGGTCAGTTCCTTCGCGTCTTTCGCCTGTTTCCTCCCGAAGTGAATGTCTTCGAGATAGTCTAATTCATTCATGTATGATGGTATGTCTTTCACGTCCAGTGTACGGGTTCCAACAGGCCTTTTCAACATCAGCAACAGCAACGATTGAGGTGATCCATAGCGGAACCAAGCTTGCGGTCTGAAGACATTTCCAGTAGACTTCGAGATTTTCCTGCCGCTCTTGTCCAGAAACATCTCGTACCTAGAATGTGATGGCGGCTCATAGCACAGTATTTCACGGCAGATTCGATCGTTTATCCTCACGGAATCAGCAATGTCCTTGCCGAAGGCTTCAAACCGTATGTCAAGAGCCTTCCATCTAGCAGCGAACTCTCCCTTCCAAGCAAGCTTGCCTTCGCCTTTCCTAGGATCTGCTTCGCCTTTGAAGCCACAGCCCTTAATCCACTTTCCCTTTATCTCCATGCCCTCGCAAGAGTAAATGACCCTGTTCTCCTTCGGCAGGTAATCCGAGACCTTTGTCGTGTACAATCGGCCGCAGTTGCTGCACACCGCAAAATAGGGTAGGTACTCGGTATAACGCTCTTGCCCCACTTCTTCCTTCACTATGTTCCCAGCTTTCTTCGCATTAAGAAGCAAGGTCTTGATCTCTTCATCAAGTAATCCAGTCTCATATGCCACTTTTGCAGACATGTGATGATATTCTATTCCACATTTGTCCATGGCGTCGAGCAGTAGCGAACTCATGTGACCACCATAGTTTTCGTGACAGCCACAGGGGTCAGGAATGTCCGTAACTGGGAAGCCTAAGTACTTCCTCAAGGAGGCCGGAAGCCCTGTTGGAACCTTTCGCAACCCGTCTCTGTCATCGCAAAATGCAACGAGCTCTGAACAGAAACCTTGCTCCCTCAAAGCAAGCGTAACAGCATAAGACCGCGCTGCGTCACCCAGGCTACCGATATGCGGAAAACCAGACGCACCGAATCCCATTTCTGTTCGAATCAACTCCAGGTTTCTGCCCAGCTTCTGCTCTCGCTCAACGATCTCTGCGGCCATCTTGTCGAACCAAGTGCCCCGACCGATCATTTTCTCACTCATTCCGCGTTAAACCTCTAACCAGTATTGACTAAGTGGAAAATAAAAAGCGTTTAGAGAAGGAAGCTACTTGCGCTTTAGGGCAGCAGCTATTGCCAAAACCGCAAGCATTATCAGCACCATTATCAGGGAATAGAGGGGTCCATAGCCATACAGGAACCATGCCCCACCTAGAGCTATGAGCAGCAAACCCCAAGAGAGTGTGCTGAAGGCACCACGCTCATATTTCTGAGGGCGGGAAGACCGCAAGCCAGCAAGAACCACAATCCAACATCCTGACAGTGCAAGTATCATTGCCAGAATCAACGTCCAATCTTGGATTACTTGCAGAGGCTGATAGAGAAGTATGCTGACTACGATGATCAGCAGAAAGACGCCGATAGATAGTAGCCCATGCCTCCCAGCATCAGCCATAAGCAATCAGGCTCCTGTTAGATTTTCTTTCCGCACTCTGGACAGAACTTTGAGGATGATGGAATCGTCTTGCCACATTTGGGACAAGCCATTGTTGCGGTCGAGGGCGGAGTTATTGTTGTTCCACAATCAGGACAGAATCTTGATGTTGCTGGAATCTTTGCACTGCATTTTGGGCATATGACTAATGCTGCCGCTGGAGCTTGCGCTGGGCCCGTAGGCGTCATCACCTGCGGTATAAGCACCATACCTGTGCCAAGTCCCGCGCCAGACGACTTGCCAAGCTCCTCAGCTGCCTTCTTAACAGTCTCCATACGCAGCACTTCTTCAGGCGCGGCTCTCCCAGTTCTAAGCCAGAACAGCCGCTCGCGGTATTCCGGCGTAGTGTCTATTCCTTCAAAGCGCAGGTCGGTTAGTTCCAAGCCTATTCTCTTGAAATAGTCCAAGATAGCGTTCTTGACAATCACAGAAGTCTCGTCGAGTTTTGTGAAAACTGTGAGCAAGTCATAGTGCGAAAGCTCGTCAATCATCTTTTCATTGAGAAAGCCTCGCAGGTAATTGTTGACGTCCTCGGTTGCGTATGCGTTTTGGCCACCGACAACCTCATTTACGAATAGTTGTGGGCTTTCAACTTTGAACCAGAATGCGCCATGTAATTTCAGAGGTGCAAGCTCTGTCGTCTGCGCTTGCGTGCCATATTTTCCCGCAAAAACCTTGGTCGAAATGAAGATCACGCTTGCTTTGAAGGGTTTCTCCTTGAAACCAGCGATGCGCGTGACCAATCGGGTCAGCAATGGCAGGTTCAGCGTGGTAAGCTGATGTCTTCCTGCATTGAAAACATCATAGGCTTTGCCATCTCTGAAGAATACTGCAACTTCATATTCGTGGACTATAAGCTGAGCGCCCCAAGTGATCTCTTCATCTGGGTATTTCCAGAGAATGTCATCTTGTCCAGGGTTTTTCCATTCTACAACCTGAGGCATTCTAGCTCACTCCCAATATCACTTCTTCTCTTTTATCAAAAGCTTCTTCAAACTCATGCAAGAGCCCAGCGAGATTCTCTATCGTTTCTCCAACAGTGTCTGGTTTCTGCTTCATCACATTCGACTTGAAAGCAGCAACTTCACTGGCTATGCCGTCCACTTTGACAATCAGCTGATTATCAAAGTCTATCATTCTATCAAGGGCTTCTTCCTCAATTTTGACGAGGTCAAAGAACCCCGCGTATCCATAAGAAGCATGATTTACCTTTTCGGCGATACGATCAAGTCTTGCGTTGAGCCGATCCATATCCTGCAGAACTTCTAGAGAGCGACTGTCAGCCAGTTTCTGAAAAGCAGTCTTGAGGTTACTCCTCGCGTCGGTAAGTTTTCGGTAAAGATGGTTTCTGACAAGCTTGTCAGACTCTCTTCGCAGTTCCTTCTCCTTGTAACCGCGAAATCCAGGCAGCGCCGCAAGTATACGTTCGGAAAGGCGCATCTCGTTTTTTGCCTTGCTGTAATAGTCCTTTTTCTCAGTCAAGAACCATCTCTCCATATCATTTTTTGATTTTACTCATGAAACACGGTTGCTTTTAAAGTTTCGTGAGAGCTATAGAATTCCAAAACCAGCCGAGGGTATGTCACCTTTTATGACGGCCCCCGTTGCGCCATCCATCAGCAGCTGGTAAGTCTTGCCCTTATAATCAAACTTTACAAACCAGATAGGCGAGTGCAAATATACGACTTGGCTTATGTCCATGTCAGTCTTCATTTCCACGATTCTGTCGACGTTTTCCTGAATCAAGAAACGATGATGCTCTTCAATCTGCTGTCTTGCAAGCTCCACAGCCTCGTCTTTGTCGACCTCGCTGTTTAGAACCTTGGCGAAGTTTTCGACTTTTCTGAAATCAAATGGGATCTTGCCCTCCAGCGGCACCTCATATTCTCTCGTTGGAAACTCTGTCGCCTTCCTTGCCAGAACCAACCAATCATATTCCTTCTCAACCTCGCCTTCCTTGAGAACTGCAGGAGCTATACGCTCAAAAATCCCCTTATAGGTACTCTTTGCTTTCAAAGACACTATCCAAAACGGCAGGTAAACCAGCTCTTTAGCAACGATTTTCGATTTCCTAGCCAAATCCTGAGGTTTAAGGAAGCCTTCCTTCATCCAATTTCTGATGGGCTCTTCAATCTGTGCCTGATCATACTCGTTCAGCAAAAGAGAATGTTCAAAAGTGAAGGTCTGCCCGGTTTCTATAGCAACTGTGTACCCACAGTACTTACATGTGGCCAGAATCTCGCCTGGCTTGAAGGTTATAGGTCCGCCACAGTGAGAGCATCGTATCTCGTCCACTACAGACATGCTTGTTACACCTTCGCTTTTTCTCTTTTCAATATTTCCCTTGCCACGATAACGCCTGAGCAAGAGGATTGAATCAGCCCTCTCGTCACGCCTGCACCATCACCAACAGTAAACAGATTATGGATTCGGGTTTCCAGGCAATTACTCA
This sequence comes from uncultured Candidatus Bathyarchaeia archaeon, assembly GCA_964506875.1. Taxonomy (GTDB): domain Archaea; phylum Thermoproteota; class Bathyarchaeia; order Bathyarchaeales; family Bathycorpusculaceae; genus CAZDNV01. Next base: position 704 of record CAZDNV010000015.1, on the reverse strand, counting down.
GTTGCAGCCTTGAAGAATAGAATTTCACTTCAACACCATATAGAAGAGTGTCTCTTGAGTGCACGCCAGGAGCGATCGTGTCCAAGGCCTGAAGCATTTCGCGAATGCCAGCGAGATAACGGTAAGGCAATACAAAGCTCAAGTCTCCTGGAGTTGCATTCTTTAACGTAGGCGTAACCACACTTCTGTCGATTCTTTCAGGTGTCGACCTTCTGCCAGACTCCAAGTCGCCTAAACGCTGTATTATGACCCCTCCACTGAGAAGATTCGAAAGCCTGGCAACATACTTGCCGTAGGCTATAGGTTCCTTGAACGGCTCGGTGAAGGAGGTGCTAACTAGAACCGCGAAGTTCGTGTTCTCTGTCTTTTGCTCCGCGAAGCTTTGACCATTAACGGTCAGGACCCCGTCATAAGACTCGGTAATGACTTGACCGTAAGGAGCAACGCAGAAAGTGCGAACCTGATCATCAAAGGATCTAGAGTAATACACGAGCTTTGGCTCGTAAAGAACACTCGTCAATTCCTCCAAAACTGAAGCTAAAACTTCAACCCTAATCCCAACGTCAACAGGATTGTTGAGTGTCCTAAGGCCTAAAGTCTGAGCTTCAGTTTGAAGCCATTCAGCCCCGCTTCTTCCGGGTGCAACGATCACGTATTCTCCGAAGCATTTCTCTCCGCTTACGGTTTCAATACCTTCGACGACG
>CAZDNV010000014.1:0-28186 GCA_964506875.1 uncultured Candidatus Bathyarchaeia archaeon | reverse complement strand
ATAGGCAAGTCGTGTGCAAGCACATCTACGCTGTTTATTTCTCTCTAGGCTTGAGGCAAAACGTGTTTTCCAAAGCTCAACCTATCGTTGAGGCTCTGAAAACCGAAGGGTGCAAGAACTGTGGCTCTGCCAATGTGGTCAAGATCGGCATGAGACATAACATTCATGGAGACATACAGAGATACTTCTGTAAGGATTGTGGGCACAAATTCGTTCATAACGAGGGTTTTGAGAAGACTAAGGCAACACCCAAAGCGATCACGATAGCGTTAGACCTCTACTTCAAAGGAGTAAGCCAGAGAAAGATTGTCGAGCATCTGAAGATGTTTGAAGGTGTCACCGTTACTCAGCCTTGCGTTTTGAAGTGGATAAGAAAGTATATCAAGTTGATGAAAGGCTACTTAGACAAGTTAACTCCTCAGCTTGGCAGAATGTGGCACTCCGATGAAATGATGATCAACGTGAGAAAGACAGAACAAATAGACGGAGAGAACTACTCTTGGGCCTGGAACTTGCTTGACCATGAAACTCGCTTTCTAATAGCTTCAGAGGTTACCAAGCATAGAAATATCGAGGATGCACGAAAAGTTCTCCAAGAAGCTAAACAAGTTGCAAACGGACAGAACCCCGACTTCATAATAACAGATAAACTCCCAGCATACAAGCAAGCTGTAACAAAGGAATTCTACACTATGAAGAAGCCTAGGACTCAGCATGTCAAACTTAAGAACATACGAGAAGGAACTAACAACAACATCGTAGAGAGACTGCATGGTACAATACGGGAAAGGACAAAGGTTATGCGTGGATTAGACAACGACGAAACCGCTCAAAAGATGATGGATGCTAACCGCATCTACTACAACTATCTAAGACCACATCAAGCACTAAAAGGGAAAACACCAGCAGAGAAGGCAGGTATAGACCTACAGTTAGAAGGCAATAAGTGGGAAGAACTGATTAAGAGAGCAAAGCGTAGCCCGAAAGTAATCAAAGGAGAAAAACCGAATGAAAACCCCTAAGAGTTATCAGAACCTCTTTCCTCATGGAGATGCGCAAGTGTTTTAACTTAACCTTATCAAGATTGAAACAGTATTTCACCAACCGGAAACGGCGTGAGTTGAGTTTGAAAGCAGTTCTGGTTATTGCCGACGGAATGGCCGATAGGCCATTGAGGGAGCTGAACTGGAGAACACCCTTGGAAGCCTCAAATAGGCCCTCACTAAATCAGATCGCTAGAACAGGAATATGTGGCATACTGGATCCAATATTGCCCGGCACTCCTCCAGGAAGCGACGCTGCTACGCTTGCATTGCTTGGCTATGATGCATTGCAGGTCTATTCTGGAAGAGGCGCTTTAGAAGCCTTGGGCTCTGGTGTGAAGGTTCTTCCAGGTGACGTGGCTTTCAGGTGTAACTTCGCCACAACAGATGAAAAGGTCTTAGTTGACAGACGCGCTGGTAGAATAGAGAACGAGGACGCAGTCAGACTTGCAGAAAGTCTACAAAAAGTCAAGTTGAGGAAATACTCGGGCACCAAGTTCCTGTTTAGGAGCACTATTCAACACCGTGCAGTTCTCGTTATTCGGGGACCGAAATTGTCGAAGGCCGTGAGCGATTCTGATCCAGGGCGAGCAGGGGAGAAGGCTTTGAAGGTCAAACCATTGGACAACAGCAATGAGGCTGAGATAACCGCACGGATTGTAAACGAGTTGCTGCGTGAGTTCCAGAATGTCCTGAAACACCATCCTGTTAACGCGGAGAGAGTCAAGCGTGGGTTGCTGCCAGCGAATATGGTTTTGTGCAGAGGAGCTGGCACAATTCCCGACATAAGGCTTCTGTCGGAGAAATATAACATAAAAGCTACATGCGTAGCTGCCGCACCTCTTGTCAGAGGCATTTGCAAGACTGCCGGCATGGAGGTTATGGATGTCAAGGGAGCCACAGGCACTCCGAGAACTGACTATTTGGCTAAGGCAAGAGCTGCGATTCAGGCTTTGAAGAATTCCAGCTTCGTGCTTTTGCATGTGAAGGCAGCCGACGTTGCCAGTCATGATGGAAACACAAGATCGAAAATTGAAATGATTGAGAAAATTGACAAGATGTTGGGTTACCTGTTAAGCGAGGTTGATTTAGAATCGACTTACTTGGCTTTGACAGCTGATCACACAACGTCTGTGATGACTGGCAATCATGAAGGTGACCCAGTACCCGTTGCTATAACCGGGCCTTATGTTCGCAGGGACGATGTCAAAGAATATGATGAAAGATCCTGTGCCAAGGGCGGACTTGGCCGCATAAGAGGTTCCGACTTGATGCCCATCTTGATGAACTTGCTTGGTAAAACACCAAAGTTCGGGGCATGACTTATCGAACCTGCAGCAGGCGCCATTCTCGGTAGTCGGTGATGACCTTAACGTATCCTTTGAGCATCCTTGCTGTCTCAGCATCATCTGTATCGACCCTAAGCACGTTCCCTTCGATGGCTCGGAGCTTGCTCTTGGTCGCTGCTACGATGATTCGCTCTTTTCCAACACGTTTGATAATCTCGGGGCTTATTTGCTGGTTTCCTCTGCCAAGGAGTATTCCTTGTCGTCCAATGGGCGAAAGAATGATCCAAGTCTTTTTCCAGTCATCCACTTCCTTCAAAAGGCCTCTTTCGTTCAGATCAAGCGTGATCTTGTCTCCTTTGTAGAGATCCACTCCCAGTATCGTTTTCTCAACGCCAAGCAGATCCGCAACATGTTTGACAGTGGTTCCAGGACCAAGTATGTATATCCCGTCAGGTTGCATTTCCTCTACGATGGATTTCGCTATGGCCAGTTGATTTTCTCTTTCATCAAGAGTTTCAGGGCTCACTTGCTTGCTGCCCTGCATGTGGGCCGGCAAGACTGGGCTCCTCAGCATTCCGCAAAGCTTGACACTGAAAACATCGTTTCGAATTGCCTCTTCATCAGTATCGAGGATTTCAGATTCAGTTATTTCCACTTGCTTTTCAAGGAATGCTAAAGTCACTTCTGCAGCTTCCGGAGGGCTTACCGCGAAGACACCGCTGTACATCTTCACGCCAGATGGGACACCTAAAACTGGGACCTCGCTTGTACCTTTAACTGCTTCAAAGATGTCCTTCGCTGTGCCGTCGCCGCCGACAAAAACTATCAAATCCATCTTCGCTGCCAGCAATAGTCTAGCTGCATTCTTCGTGTCTTCAGCGCTTGTTTCTCTACCGATTCTCATGGGCAGGACTTGGGCCGCTAAGCCTACTGCTTTTGTCTCTTCTTCGCCCATGATACCTGGGCAAGCAAGGATCTTGAATGCTTCTTCCTTTGTTCCCTCTTTCAACTTCTGGAGAAACTCGACTGCCCTTCTTGGGGCTATGGGTTGGGCTCCTCTGGCAATGGCTTCTTCTAAGACACCGTCAGTTCCTTTCAATCCTACCTTGGCTCCCATGCCAGCTATCGGATTGACAATCAAGCCCAACCTCGCAGCTTTCATAAATGTCAAAACCTGTTGCCGAGCCTATAAACTGTTCTCAGAAGATAGGCTGGTCAATCGACTCTATTCAATGTCCTGTATCCTTAAAGCGCTGACAATGACAAGAGAACGAATTCTCCATGAAAATTCTTATATCCTGAGGGCTTCATCATTTCTTTCCCAAAACAGAAGCTAGAGAGGTCATCACATGCCAGAGCGATTAATGAAAAAGATCATGGTGACTGGTGCAACAGGTCAAATCGGGTCAGAACTAACACTGAAACTCCGAAAGAAATACGGAGGCAACAATGTTGTCGCAATCGGGCATAAGAGACAGCCAAGCGAGGAATTACTTAAGACTGGACCTTTTGAACAGGTTGACCTAAACAGTGAAGAGAGCATTGAGAAAGCTGTAAGAAAGTATGAAATAGACACGATCTACCATCTGGCCGCGGTTCTTTCAGCTACAGGTGAAGAGACTCCACAAGCAGCCTGGGCAGTAAACATGGGAAGTCTTTATAATGTTCTGGAAATCGCTAGGAAACGCCAGTTAGTCAGAGTCTTCTGGCCAAGCTCAATAGCAGTGTTCGGACCCACAACACCTCGTGAAAACACACCCCAAGAAACAGTACTAATTCCAAGGACTATTTACGGCGTCAGCAAAGTAGCCGGCGAGCTGCTGTGCAACTACTATTTCATACGATTCACCCTAGATGTCAGAAGCCTTCGCTATCCCGGCATCATAAGCAGCGAGGTTCTACCAGGCGGCGGAACGACGGACTATGCCGTTGCAATATTCTATGAGGCAATCAAGAACAAGCATTACACGTGTTTCGTCAGAGAAGACACTGTACTACCGATGATGTACATGCCAGACTGCATCAAAGCAACCCTTGACCTCATGGAGGCTGAACCCTCCAAAATAAGGAGACATGACAGCTACAATGTTGCTGGAATGAGTTTCTCCGCAGGAGAGCTGGCGGCCGAGATCAAGAAGCATATCCCTGGATTCAGATGTGACTATAAACCTGACTTCAGACAAAGCATTGCAGACTCTTGGCCCATGTCAGTCGACGACACTGCAGCGCGAAAGGACTGGGGCTGGAAATCAACATACGATCTGGCAGCCATGACAAGAGACATGATAAAGAAGCTGTCAAGCAAGCTTGTTTAGGTCAGTCGGAAAGAGTTAAGTGATTGTTCGAGAAAATAGGCAAGAAGGTTGATAAAATGCGCGATCCGACAGCGTTCCTACGGCAGGAATATCAGGAACTGGTAAGAAGCGAGCTTGACTGGAAACTTCGGGTCTTAAGAGGTCCGAGCACACCATGGTGTAATGTAGACGGGAAGAAAGTCCTGATGTTCTGCTCAAACAACTATCTGGGCTTAAGTAATCATCCAAGATTGAAAGAGGCAGCATTGAAGGCGGTCCAGACTCATGGCGCAGGCTCAGGCTCCGTTCGACCGATAGCCGGAACCATGGACCTGCATGTTGAACTTGAGAAGCGCCTTGCAGAATTCAAGCACGCGGACGCGTCGCTGGTCTATCAAACAGGCTTTGCGGCGAATGCCGGTCTTATTCCTCAACTCGCTGGAAAAGATGACCTCATAATTAGTGACGAGCTTAACCATGGGAGCATAATTGACGGCGTCAGGTTATCACATGCTGAGAGAGCTGTCTACAAACACGCAGACTGCCAGGATTTGCACCGTGTCCTTGAAGAAGCGGAAAAGCATTCGCCACCTTATAGGCGAATTCTCATAATCACAGACGGGGTCTTCTCGATGGACGGCGACATCGCTCCACTAGACGGGGTGGCCAAGGCAGGCGCAGAACATGGAGCTATGGTTTACGTGGATGATGCCCATGGCGAGGGGGTTCTCGGCGAAGGTGGAAGAGGCATCGTTTCACACTTCAAGCTGAGTCGAGATAAGGTTCACGTAGAAATGGGCACTTTTTCGAAAGCGTTTGGCGTCGTTGGCGGGCACGTTTCGGGGTCACAAGATCTAACCGATTTTGCTTACAACAAGTCTAGAACTTGGCTTCTCAGCGGGTCACACCCGCCAGCCGTTGCCGCCGCTTGCATAGCAGCCATTGACGTTTTGGAGAGTGAGCCACAGCACGTGTTGACCTTGTGGGACCACACTAAATACTTCAAGAAAGCAATGAAAGATTTGGGTTTCAACATTGGCAACAGCCAAACACCGATCACGCCGATCATGGTCGGCGAAAGTGGCGTCGCGAAGAAACTCAGCGTAAGGCTTTTCGAGGAAGGAGTCTTTGCCCTGCCAATAATATTTCCAATGGTGGCACGGGACAAGGCCCGAATAAGAACCATCATGAGCGCTGCCCTAACCCGTGAGGATCTAGGCTTCGCAATCAGAGCGTTTGAGAAAATCGGAAAAGAACTAGGAATAATCTAACGCGAGCGTGCTTATCACGGTCTTTACTGCCACTATGCTCATCATGAAAAGGGGGAAAGGGCCCTCAAGAAATGGAGCGTCGCGTTTTTTCTAGGGCTTTGTCGACGTCTCGCAGGCCAAGCTTGATCAATATTTCCGACTCAGGTATGCCGTTCTCGTCCCAACCTGCTTCTTTGTAGTATTTTTTCTTGTTTTCTTCCACTTTCTCTTTTTTGACAGTTTTGCCCTTGTATGGTCCGGATGGTAGGGGTTCATAGAATCTTGGCGGGTTGTCGTCGTCAGTTTTCGGGTGCCACTTCAGGTCTGGCCCACCTAGGAGTAGCACTGCTCTTTGCAGCTGCAATATTCTTGAAGCCTTGACTTTGCTCCATTCCTCTAGAGTCAATTCCAATCCTGTAATAGCCTTGTAGAATTCGAATCTCGCTTTGCGCGATACGCTGAAGTTGTTGAAGCTGCAGTAGACAGCCGAGTCATTGAAAATCTCCCACACTTCGCTTCCAGAGCCATCAATAGGCAAGCTTGTCGTTGACGTGTGATCTCCACATTGGACAGAGCATGCATATGATATTTTGTCGGGGTAGTCCCTCTCGCTTCGAATTCCATGTGCTCCGATAGCTATTCCTTTCGCTTGGACAGCGTATTTTAGAACATCCGTTTTCTTCAATTTGCCGATCTTCAAGGCCGCTCTGTAGGTTCCCTCGGCTAGCAAGTTGCCTATGCCTTGTCTTAGGGCTATCTTTCTAGCCAATGCCGCAAAAGCTTTGGTGTCCCCCCACTTGAGTTCGATTCCATCCAAGTCCTTCTTCGAGAGTATTCCTCTTTGGAAAAGCTCTGCAGCAAAACCGAGCACGTTTCCTGTTTGAATGCCGCACAGACCCAAATCATCGATGACCGACGCAAGAAACACATTTTCCTCAGGGGTGAAAACTCCCAAGTTGGGGCCTAGATAGGCTTGTAGTTCATAGTCAGGGTTGTCGGTTATTGCTCCCTTGAATTTCCCTGTTCTGACCATTGCCACCTTGAGGCAACATGTTGGACAGCCAAAATCACTCCAATATTGCTTTATCCAGACTCTGTCCTCGAACTTGTCAACACCGAAGCTTATTTCATTATGCCATTCATCCTGCCAATTTCGAACTGGCTCAGAGCTGGTTCGCGCTCCTACTTCGTAGCCGCCTCCGCCTGTTCCCCATCGTCTCCACAGTTCGTTCTCGTACGCGTTATCACAGACTCTCTTGATTAGTTGCTTCACTTTCTTCATGTCTGCAACTTGTGGCAACGGTCCAGTACCCTTGACGGCGACTGCTTTTAGCTTCTTGGAGCCCATTACCCCACCGTAGCCGCCGTAGCCAGCCGCGTGGGTCCATTTTGCGGCGACAACAGCTGTTCTTACCTTGTTCTCTCCGGCTGGGCCAATATACAAAATTGCAGGTTCTTTCCATTCACCGTACAGCGGAAATCGCTCCTGCAACAATTCTCGACATTCTTTCGAGACAATCTTGACCGTTTGCTTTGCATCCTGACCCCAAATGTGAACAGCGTCTCGTATCTCAGCATCAGAATCCGTGACAAAAAGGTAAACGGGCTGCTTCGACTCACCTGTTACAATTATTCCGTCATAACCTGCGCATCTTAACTCAACCCCAAATTCCCCGCCCACAGTTGAGCCTACTATACCATTGCTTTGCGGAGACTTTCCTGAAACACATATCCTGCCACCAGGGAAAAATCCCGTTAAGGGTCCGGTCATAAACAAGAGGATGTTTTCCGGTCCCAGCGGATCTACGAGTTCCCACTTGCCTCCGATTCTATCCCACAGAAGCTTCGTTGCAAGGCCTCTGCCGCCAATATAATCTTTCAGAAGATCATCGTCAAGCTGCAATTCCTTGGTTTTTCCGTTGGAAAGGTTTACTTCGAGCAACTTCCCTGCATAACCCAAGATCATAGGTATTCCTTGCCTTGTTCCCCATAGAACTTGGCTGCCAGATCTCTTGTTGTTTCTTCTGGTCTGCGCGCGTAGAGTTTATATGAATGGTTCCTCCTAGGCACTCTCTTCAGAGCATTCCATCCTCCTTCTTGGCAGACCTTTACACATTCGGGGTTCCCTTTGCATAAATCACAGATCAGGGCGTATTTTTCCGTTGGATGCATGTGCGGGATTCTGCCGGGGCAAGCGATTATGCATTTTCCACAGGCAGTGCATAGCTTGTCTTTTACTATGACTGCTCCTGTTTTCTTGTTTACTGAAAGCGCTTTTACAGGGCATGCTTGCACACATGGGTAGTCTTCGCATTGAGCACAGAAATGTGGAAACTCCAAGCCTGGGACTAACATGAAGACTCTTATCCTTGAGGCTTCTGGCCATATATTGTGTTCGTGAGCGAGTGAGCATGCGATTTCGCATTTTCTGCATCCGCTGCATTTGGAAAGGTCTCTAGCTATCCAAATCGGCTCTTTCTTCGTTCTCACCGTTGGCCAGTCTCCAAGGCACTCTAGGTTTTCCTAACCGGTTTTGTTCGATTTAAATCTGATGTTCATGATGGTAACTTCTTTAAGCGTGTCATTCTAGAACAGTCTTTGAGGACAGCTTGTTTGCAGTTTCAGGACATCGTCGAGTGGATGCTGAGCCTTTCAAGAAACTATGGCTATCTTGGCATATTCATAATTAGCCTAGTTGGCGCTGCATCTATTTTTGTCCCGATCCCCTACACTGTTGTCATCTTTACTCTTGGAGGGCTCAAACTGAACGGCAGCTGGGTTTTTGAACCTGTATGGATTGCGGTGGCAGCAGGAGTCGGTTCAGCCTTCGGCGAGTTCTCTTCATACATGCTTGGTTTCGGCGGTAGGAAAGCCATCGGCAAGAGGTTCAAGAAGAAAATGGACGTGATAACAAAGGTTTTCAACAAGTCGGGCCCCCTCCTGATCTTTGTTTTTGCATTGACTCCTCTTCCTGATGACCTGCTCTTCATTCCTCTTGGCGTGATGCGCTACAACTTAGTGCGTGCCTTTATCCCGGCTCTTATTGGAAAATTCCTGATGAATCTGACTGTAGCTTACGGTGGTCGTTTTTCAGTCGGGATCATTCGAGACGTTTTTGGCGTAGAGAGCGACTGGGTGTCAACGGCTATCGGATTGATCTTGGCAATAGTGTTACTGGCTATCGTTCTTGTCGTGATATTTAAGCTGGATTGGGAAAAACATCTTGAGAAATACGTGACTGAAAAGAAGGATAGTGCAGAGAGACATGAGAGTAATTGCTGATTTCCACGTTCATAGCCGCTATAGTCGAGCGACAAGCGAGAGAATGTCTATTGAAGAGATCGCTCGTTTTGCAAAGGTCAAAGGTCTAGATCTTGTAGGTTCAGGCGATTTTACCCATCCCATGTGGCTTAAGGAACTGCAGGAAAGACTAGTCCCAGAGTCCGGAACAGGCTTATACAGAGTCGCACAAACTCCTGATTCACGTATTAGATTCATGATTACGACCGAAGTATGCACAGTGTTCTCCTCTGGAAGTGAAGCCAAGAAAATCCATCATGTTATCTTGGCTCCAAGCTTGGAGATCGCTTCACAGATCAATGACAGTCTGTCTCGTTATGGTAGTCTGTCTGCGGATGGCAGACCTATGCTAAGCATGGGCGCAGCGCATCTCGTAGAAGAGGTGATGGCAGTCTCACAGGAGAATATGGTTTTTCCTGCTCATGCTTGGACGCCTTGGTTCAGCATATTCGGCGCCTTCAGCGGTTTTGACAGTGTTGAAGAATGCTATGAGGATATGACGAAGCACATTTCCGCTCTGGAAACAGGGCTTTCTTCCGATCCTCCAATGAACTGGAGATTGAGCAGTCTCGACAGATTCACCCTAGTGTCAAACAGTGACAGCCATAGTTTCTGGCCTTGGCGCATTGGACGAGAAGCCAATGTCTTTGAGTTGGAAAAAGTGAGCTACTATGAAGTTACAGACGCGATTCGCAGAAAAGACAGAACACATTTCAAGTTCACGATAGAAACCGATCCAGCTTACGGAAAATATCACTGGACTGGGCACAGAAACTGCCACGTGTCACTATCTCCGCAAGAAGCACGCAAGCTTGGGAATGTATGTCCTGTCTGCAGAAGAAAACTGACAATGGGCGTTGAACAACGTGTTGAAGAATTAGCTGATCGACCTGCCGGTTTTAGACCTGACAACGCTATTGGTTTCGTACGCTTGCTTCCTCTTTCAGAGATTATTGCCACCATGTTGCAGGTTGACTCTCCATCCTCTCAGAGGGTTTGGGCTATCTACAATTCGCTGATCGAGAGGTTTGGAAATGAGTACGCAGTGCTGATCGATGTCCCGAAGGATTCGTTGAGTACCATCGTTGATGAGAAGATCGCGAGTGCGATCGTTATGATGAGGGAAGGACGAGCCAAAGTGATTCCGGGCTATGATGGGATCTACGGAAAACCTGACTTCTCCGCAGAGGGGCTTGCTGAGGGGCAGGTTCTTGGAAGAGTTCAACAGCGGAATCTTACAGATTTTATCTAGTGATGGTTTTCAACATGCTTTGACGTGTATTTGTGTATTTCGAATATACGGGAAGTTTTATTAAGTCGCAATACGCACGATACTTATCGTAGGGTGCAAGTGATGCGCGCTCAGTCTCACACGTCGGTCAACAACGGGGAAAGTAAAGTATCAGAAATCATAGATAGAGTTCTGATCCAAGTGTTCGGAAGAGAGGGAACGTGTCTCATCTACAAGCATCTTGAGCACAACTATTCATTGAAACATGATGAAGTAGCTGAGAAGATCGACTTGTTTGCGAGGGGTCTTGAAGAATTCCTAAGCTCTGGAGCTTATGCTATTGAACATAGAATTCTCGAAGATATATCATCAACATACGGTCCATTGGACAAACTCGAAACAACGCACGTTACAACTGGCTTTGCCGATCAGATGCGGTCCATAATGCAAAAGGCCTGAGCTGTATTTTCGCAAGTCGCGCGAATTCTCTCTCTTCACAGCTTGATTCCCTTCTTTCAAAGGGGCGATCGACGAACGACAAAGATTGCTCTCTGAGCCCATTTAGACCAATCGACAAGCTGCTTAGCATTTAAACCTGAACCCAGAACTCACGCCACGATTTGAGACGGAAAGTTCATCGTGGAGATTTGGCCTAGACTTTCAAGCGATTAGCTATCTTCGCTAGCATTCCAGCATACTAGTTGATACTTCAGCGTATTTTGATGATTATTGGCATGTGGTTTGCAGCATTGCTTTTTTCACAGAAAACGTTAAAGTAATCGGAATACAAATAGCTTAGACTTACATAATCGCATGGGAGAGGCGAGAATGTGAAGACAACCCGCGTCAAGAACTATCTGCTGAAGTATAGCATACCTCGTAGGTTGGTTCAATTCCTGTCCTTTATGTTTCTTAGTGCTATTCTGTTCGATTTGGGTACTTTGGCACTTCTGCTACCTGTGCTCTGGACTTGGGGCCTCCAGACGAACACTGCTGGTGATGCCTTCACGGCCATTCAGCTGATGCTTTATACTCCTGTTTTCCCATGGCTTGCATTTGCTTCCTTCCTACTTGTAGGCGTATTGATTGGCAAGTCGTTGTGCGGCTGGGTCTGCCCCTTCGGTTTCATTCTTGACCTAGTTGATTTCATCAAGCACAAGAAGAAGGATCTCTCGGCGAGAACCCATGAAAACATGCTGTACGGGAAGTACCTTGTGTTAGGTCTAGTCTTGTTCATCAGTGCAACCTTTTCCATAACGAAGGCTATCGGAATCGGAGCTAGCTATGAAAGTGCTTTGGGAATTTTTTCGAAGGTTCCATTCACTGCGCTAAGTCCATCTGAAACACTGTTTGCAACCGTACCTAAGATGATCCAGAACTTCCGTTTCGCGATTGTTGACAACCCGGTCTTAACGGTCCTGTCTGGTGTTGTGAACCTTCCATTTCTTTTTTGGATCCAACTAGTAATCATGGTGGGAGTTCTCCTATTTTCAGTCTGGGTTCCTCGGGGCTGGTGTCGATACTTGTGCCCTCACGGCGCAATCATGGCAATCTTGAGCAAGTTCAGTTTCATCGGTCTGCGCAGAGATCCAGTTAAATGCTCGAAAGGCGGATGCCGCCAATGCGTTTCAGCATGTCCGATGCGAGTGCCGATTCTGGATTTGCCTTGGGAGAAATTCAGCCATCCCGAATGCATCTATTGCATGAAATGTGCAGATGCCTGCAAGGACAAGGCTATTAGACCAACGTACCCATAGTCCCATACTTTCTTGGATTCACAAATGAATCAGTTTTAGTTCGTTGGCTCAAAGACTCTGTCTAGGTGTAACAGAAAGGGGTGGAAGGCGACTGCTAGGACCTATACAAGGGCATCGTCAACCTTTGTTGGCCTATTCTTTTTGTCGATGTTTCTTTCTGTCTTCTCACTCTTTCGGTGGGGGGTCTTCAGACCATAGCTTGAGCCCAGAGGCTCTTCGAATACTCATTTAGAACCGCATCATAGATGTTTCTTGTTTGCTGGGCTATTCTATCCCAGTCGTATACTTCTTGGGCTTTCTTGAAGGCGTTTGTTCTTAGCCATTTCGCGTATGCTTCATCAGTCAGTATTTTCGTTATTCCCCACGCAAGCGACTCAGGGTCGTTAACATAGACCCTAACGCCGCTAACATCACGCTCGACGATTTCAGACAAGCCGCCTGTATCGGAAACCACCACTGGGCTATTCGCTGCCATTGCTTCAAGAGCAACTATCCCGAATGGTTCAAACAAAGAAGGCACCACAGAGACGTTTGCGCATCTCTGCAGCTTTCTCAGCACTTCGTCGCTGACAAATCCTGTGAACAAGACTTTATGTGCCAATCCCATACGTTTCACGAGTTCTGAAAGCTGCTCCTTCATATAGCCATTGCCAACGATCACGAACTTCGTATTGACTTTTTCCAAAACCTTAGGAACAGCATTGACAAGTACGTGTACTCCTTTTTCGTGGACCAGTCTTCCAACGAAAAGCACTATCTTTTCTTCTGGCAGGGCAAACTTGCTTCTAAAGGAACCTAGATCCTCACTTTCGTCAGATTTGTACACGTCAAGGTTTACCCCATTTGGGACCATGATCAATTTGTCTGAAGGAAGGCCGAACGCCCATTGAACGTGCGACACCATATAGTTGCTGCAGCATATTACTTTCCATGCTTCATATGTGAGCCATGCCTCAGTTTCATGAATCATCTTCTCATAGTCCGAATGAATTCCATTTCTCCGCCCTATTTCAGTAGAGTGCATTGTCGCAAATAGCGGTTTTCTAAAAATATGCTTTAGACCAATCCCTGCGGTGGCAACAAGCCAATCATGGGCATGGATAACGTCTATTCTTGTGCCCAAGCTCCTGATAAGGGCCGCAGCTTCTCTTTGCATGTTCATGTTCATCAAATAGACCCATGTGGCAAAGTCTGGTGAGGGATTCTTGTAGGAATCTATTCGGAAGACCTCAATCCCATCTACAACTTCATGTTGCGGCGTTCCTGGAAAATCGCACGTGACCACATACACTTTTGCACCGTTCCTAGCTAAGCTTCTAGATAAATAGTAAACGTGTGGTGAGATTCCTCCAATGATCCTGGGCGGAAATTCCCAGGATAGCATCATTATATTCAATTCCCTGCTCATGCGAAGCCAGTCCCCCGAGCAACATGCTCGTAGGTTTCTAAGAAATCCTCAATCCATCCTGTGGGTTTTGGCGGAATGACGACAAGTTTCTCGATCGGTACACTGTGTATTCTGCGGATTTCGTCTTGCATCCATAACGATTTTGCTATCAGCTTTTCTGCTTCATACATTCCAAGCCATTCAATGCTCTTGATAGCCATATTGAAGGGCGAATTTGCGCCGTGAGAACGATGTTCTTCCAAACTCTCAACAGAGTAGACGAACGGTATGCCTAATGCTTTCTTAAGGGTCACCGCAGTAGGGATGAAATGCCAATCATGGATATTTATCAGATCTAGCTTCTTACCCATATCGTAGTAGACGTTTGCTGCTGCTCTTTCAACTTCTTGGTTCAAAGTCAGAACCCACGTGAGCACACCAATGTGCGTGCGAACAGGGTTTGTCACTCTAATGGTCTTGACGCCTTCAGGATCGTCGTGTCCTCCTGTCAAATAGTCATGATAGGTGACGACGTAAACTTGCACTCCATACTTAACGAGTTGCTCAGCCAGTGCTTTCACGTAGTTTGCGAGTTGGCCAACTATTCTTGGCGGGTATTCCCATGAGAGAATTGCTACACGCATTAGGCTCTCACTACGTGAAAAGTGCACAGACTTTGATTATTCCGCTTCCAGTCAGGTAATAGCGTTTCTTTCCTTCATTATCGCGATAGCGCTCCGCGAAACCTTCAGCTTGGTAGTTGTCCAGAATCCTCTCCAATTCTACCATATCTATCTGAAGAACTTGAGAAAGCTCTTCGCTTCTCCTAGCAAGGTCTGGAGCCGTGGCGCACAGATTGTGCAATGTTTGCAGGATCTTCTCTGAGAGTGGTAGTTCTTCTCGCAAGGTTCTCACCTTAGTACCTGTCAAGAGCACTCTTGCATATCTTCTTATAAAAGCATGTATCTGTTTCAGGAATATCTGGTCGCAGTGCGCACTTGCATTTGAGTCTCTTCAAGTCTTTCCTTAGCCAGTTTCGTTATTGCGCTTACTAATTTTTCTCCTTTCAATTCTGAGAGCCTTATCTTCTTAAGTCGATCTGCCAGCACTTTATCTTGCAGTGATTCTTTTGCCCATTTTTCAAGGTCCCCGCGACCTGTGTGGAACTCTATGGATTTTGTACCGGCTTTTCGCAAATCTCCTGCTAACCCTTTCAGACTCCAAACTGTCTTTCCAGTGAAGCATTTTTCTCCTTCATCGGTATAAAATAGAAATGGCTCGTTTGCCGTGACCGAGGTAAGTCTCACTCTGTTTTCAAAGTCCAAGATTGCTGATAGTGCTGTGACAAAGGCATCAATTGGGGAATTGAAGGAGCTGAAGTAAGAGTGAACCTCGCCAGGTGCTCCCCCAGCAGTGAACATATAGTAAAGATGGTCACTTGTCTGGAAGTATCGCCATATTTTCAGGAATTCTCTATCGCCTGTCTCCTTAACGTATGGCTCGAGCCGCCTCAAGCTAGTATAGTAAGCCCATTGCATGGTATTCCCAAGCCAACAGCTTGCATCGCGCTCCAAGTCTGCCCATGAGACAGTTCCGCCCAATTCTGGGACGTCTATCTCTCCAACGGAGGCGTATTTCTCGGTAACTTCAGATGGCGTAGCCATATGCAATTGCCACCACTTGAGAATCTCGTCTGGCAGGTGTTTCAGGAAATCGTGGATGCCTGTTTCTGGCCAGTGGTGTTCACCGAATGTTTCGTAGTCTGGAAAAATGTTGATTACGTTACCAGGTGTTCCTGCCAGCCACCTTGAATATTTGTCTGCAGTCAGCGGCCATTCATTCCACAATCTTGCCGAGAATCTGAATCCTATGTCATCAGTCAACTTGTAGTTACGAAGGAGGATCTTGATTCTGTTGCAGTTCTTTGGCGTGTAGAGATAGTTTGGAGATTTTCCATGTAATATTCTTTCAACGCCTTCTGTGAAGATTCCTTTGTACCCGAGCTTCTCAGCGGTTTTCGCGACTACGTTGTTGTAGAGCAGCTCAGTATTCTCAAAGACCGTCGGTGTGTAGCCTAGCAGATCTTCCATGATCTGTTGATGGGCTTTCACCTGCTCAATAAACTCCTCCCTTTGAGGGTGGAGGCTTGCCAATGAATGGTAGTAAGTTTGGCTCAGGAATTCGACGCGTCCAGTTTCGGCAAGCTGTTTGAAAGTCTCTAGCAGATCCTTGCTGAACATCTCGCATTGTTCAAGGAAGATCCCAGAAAGACTGAATGCAACTTTCACTTGCTTCTTTTCTCTCTTATGTCTGTCAATCGACTCTAGCAGAATCTTGTTTGATGGGAAGTAGCATTTCTTGCATGCCCTTTGGAAGATCTCTCTGTCCACTGCTTGGTCAAAATAATAATCGAAAAGTTTTTCCTTGCCCAAGCGCCTAAAAATTCTGCTTTCCCAGAAAAAGTCCCGTCTCAGCCTGTGCGGCTGGTGAACCTCAAAAACTAGCACTATGTCTGTCAAATATGCCGCCCTCTATCATTTCTATCTACTTGTTATTTATTTCTGATTTGGTGTCCGAGAGGTCGACCTGTGTGAGACTTCGAGTAGGGAGCACATGGAAGAGGCTTATATCGGGTTTGAGGATTGCTGATGCAAGGAAATTGGCAGGATCGGTGAGACGGGAAAAGGAAAAGGTGGGGTTTATCCTTTTCTATTTGCTGCCTTTTCTAAGGCAATCACGCCTGGTAGCTTTTTTCCCATAAGGAATTCTGTCAGTGCACCGCCAGCAGTGCTAACGTAAGAGACTTTGTTCGTCAAACCGAACTCTTTCAGTGCGCCTATCGTGTGGCCTCCTCCTGCTAGAGAAAAGGCCTTGGAGTTCGCGATTTCTTGGAAGATGCCTTTGGTGCCGAAACTGAACTTTGGGTTCTCGTAGACTCCCATAGGTCCGCTGAACACTATTGATTTGGCCTTTCTGACCAGTTTGGCGTAATCAGCAACCGTTTTGGCGCCAATGTCAAGTATCGGATAGTTCGCTGGGAGTTGACTAACAGGAACCTCTTTTCTTTCTCCGTGTACATCTATGGCAACGTCAGACGGGGTTCCGATCTTGTCATAGCGTTTCTTTACTAGTTCTTTAATGCCAAGAACGAACTTCATTAGACCATTTTGATCTAGATATGTCATGCTTGGTTTGCCCAAGTCAGTGCCTTTAGCCACCATGAAAAGTAGGCCGACAACGCCTCCTGTGAGTACGTGATCTGCTATTCCATTGTCCAGAACATATCTGGATATTTCGAGTGAATCATCTGCTTTGGCGCCTCCGAGGATGTATACGCATGGTTTCTCTGGTTTTTCCAGAACCTTGCTCAGCGACTTTAGTTCCTTCTCCATAATGCGCCCTGCAATGCTTGGGAGGACGGTTGTGAATCCAACAATTGACCCTTGGGATCTGTGTGCCGCCGCAAAAGCATCGTTGACGAACAGATTTGCTAGAGGCGCCAGCTTCGTGACTAGCTCTGTTTTCGCATGCTCATCTGGCGTTCCGTCTTTGGTTTCGGTGGCAACTTCTCTAACGTTTCCTAAGACCAGAATCTCTCCGTTTTTCAGCTTTTCTATTGCGCTCTTGGCTTTTTCACCGATGACATCATCAACGTATCTGACTGGTCTTGCAAGGATTTCGTTTAGGATTTCAGCGTGCTGTTTCAATGGAATGAAGTCTGGGTCACCTTTTCTTCCTTGATGGGCTAGGACTACCACTTTAGCGCCTTTGTCAGAAAGCTCCTTTATGGTCGTCTCTCCATGTGCTCGGATTCTGGAGTCGTCTATAATCTTCTTTGTTTTTGGATCGATCGGAGAATTGAAATCAACTCTAACAAGAACAGCTTTATCTTTCACGCTGACGTCGTCGAGGGTTAGGAATTTCGGCGTTTGTTTCACCTTTGTCAAAGGGGGAAGTGAGGGAGAAGCACTAAGCTTCAGTCTTGTGGTCTATAGGTGCGCTTTCTTGCCTATCAGCTCTATTAGTTCAACCATTCGGCAAGAGAAGCCCCATTCGTTGTCGTACCAAGCGAGAACCTTGACGAAGTTGCCACCCAGAACCATTGTCGACTGTGCATCGAGTGTCGCTGAGTAGGTGTTGTGGTTGAAATCGGATGAAACAACTGGATCTTCAGTGTAGTCTAGGATTCCCTTGAGTGGGCCTTCTGCAGCTTTCTTGAAGACAGCGTTGATTTCTTCTTTGGTTGTGCTTTTCTCCAGTATGCATGTTAGGTCAACTATCGAAACGTTTGGAACCGGAACACGCAGGGCGATTCCGTTCATTTTTCCTGCAAGTTCAGGGAGAACAAGGGTCGCTGCCACTGCTGCGCCCGTGGACGTAGGTATAATGTTTATTGCAGCTGCTCTTGCGCGTCGCATGTCGGCGTGAACTAGGTCCTGGATTCTCTGATCATTAGTGTAAGCGTGGGCGGTGTTCATCAATCCTGCCTTCAAACCGAAATTATCATGCAATATCTTTGCTACTGGTGCAACACAGTTTGTGGTGCATGAGGCGTTTGAGATTACATTGTGCCTCTCATGATCGTATTCTGTGTGGTTGACTCCCATTACGATCGTTAGGTCAGGATTTTTCGCAGGCGCAGAAATTAAGACTTTCTTGGCTCCTGCCTTAAGATGCATCATGGCCTTCTCTTTGTCGGTAAACAGCCCTGTTGATTCCACAGCCAGGTAGGCGTTCAAGTCTTTCCACGGCAACTGAGAAGGATCTCGTTGAGCAAGTGTAATGACACGCTTTCCCTTTACGACTATGGCGTCCTTTTCTGCTTCAACAGGAAAAGGCGCTCTACCATGAACTGAGTCGTATTTCAGCAGGTGCGCTAGGGTCTTGGCATCGGTTATATCATTCACTGCCACGAAATCAATGTTGGCATTTCTCTCTATGGCTGCCCTGAACAGCAGTCGCCCAATTCTGCCGAATCCATTTATTGCCACTCTTATTGCCAATTTTGACTCACCTTTTCCATTAAGCTTTCGGATATAGTTGTAGATGCTCTTCTAATTAATTTTCCGACACGTTTGAGGAAAAAAGGAAGGTTGGTTAGCGAAGTTTCATTAAAACCATTTCAGCAGCTAAAACTAAAGGCTCCCAAGTTTCGCACAAGGGAGGCGCGTATGCTGTATCAGCTTTGGCTAGTTCTCGTACGGTCATCTGCTTCTGAATGGCAAAAGATATAGCGTTGATTCGTTGAGTCACTTCTTCTCCGCCAATGATTTGAGCTCCAATAATCCTTTGCGACTCCTTCTCGGCAGTGAGCTTTACTTTTATGGGTAAACTCCCTGGATAATAATCAGCTCTGGTCTTTGAAGAGATTGCCCCTGACACGGTCTCTATTCCAACTTTCTGAGCATAAGACTCAGTCAAGCCTGTCACTCCAACATCAGTCGCGAACAGCTTCGATACAGCGGACCCGAGAACTCCAGTGAAAAGTGCATATCCTCCAGCACTATTGATTCCAGCCACTTTCCCCTGCCTCACAGCCACCGTTCCGAATTGGGCCACTATGGGTTTCTGAGTGACGATGTGAACAGATTCTGCACAGTCACCTACAGCATATACCTCTTTGATGTTTGTCTCCATTTTGGCGTTTGTTTTTATTGTCTTCGTTTCTCCAAGAGCTAGGCCTGCGCCTGTTGCCAGTTGCGTGTTTGCTCTTACGCCGAATGCGCTGATAAACAAGTCAGCACTGATTTGCTCTCCTCCTGCAACTATTTCTGTTACCTTTTCCTTCCCTAGAAATTCTTCAACTCCTTTTCCAGTGTGGATTTCTATCCCCTTTTGCTGGAGCATTTCCTGTACGATTTTGGCCATGTCAGCGTCAAGCATTGTAGGGAGAATCTGCGGTAGCAGTTCAACGACTGCTACTTTTAAGCCTCTTTCATGGAGGGCTATTGCTATTTCAAGACCTATGAGCCCTGCTCCCATGACTACGGCTGTCTTTGCTCCGCTTCTGACAGCTTGATCGATTCTTTCGCCGTCTTCCAACGTTCGTAAGGAGAGTATATTCTCTTTCTCTTTTCCCTTTATTGGTGGAGTGAATGAGCTGGCTCCCGTGGCTATGATGAGTCTGTCGTAAGGTATGTTATCGGTGTTGCCTTGTCTATCGGCGACTGTTATGGTCTTGTTTCCAGTGTTGATGGCAGATACTTTGGTTTCAGTTCTGAGGTTTAGCTTCATCATTTGGAAGTAGGCTGAAGGAAAGACGATGAGGTTGTGAAAGCTTGGTATTTGACCACCTATGACGAATGGTAGTCCACAACGAGAGTAGCCAACGTATTTTTCGTCACTTATTATCGTGATTTCAGCTGTGCGGTCAGTTTTCCTTCCGGCTGATGCTGCATCTACTCCTGCGGCGTGGGCGCCGATGATCACTATGCGTCTCGGCATTGTTTTTCCTTCATTTCGCGAGAGTCTTATGCCATTCAGCTGACTTGCCAAAGTCCATTAGGTTTGCCAATTCTGCCTGTAGGTTTGATGGTTTCACTATTAGGAGCCAAGCTTTCCCATATGGATCCTCATTCAGGAGTTCAGGTTTCGACTGCACTTCTTGGTTTACTTCCTCTATTGTTCCACTTATCGGTGCAATCAGATCGGAGACGGCCTTGACTGACTCTACAGTGCCATAGGGGCTATTCTGCGTTATTACGGTCCCTGGACTTGGCAGTTCAGCATATACGATTTCTCGGAGCTGCTTTTGCGCGTAGTCTGTGATTCCTACGCGCACTTTTTCTCCTTCAACTTTCGCCCATTCAAACTCCTTCGTATAGTACAGTCCCTCGCGTACATCTGTTCCGTCTACTTTAACCATTCTTTTGTTCACCTCTACGTTAGTGCTGCTATTCTCTCGTATCTTAACGTTTAAAATTAACTGTCCAAAAATCGCTATAATATCGCATTAGACGGCAGTAATTCTGAACGTACGTGAAAGATGCTAGATGCTTGAGAATGGCGCACGTCCAAGAAATGGGTCAAGCATGGTCGAAAGAACACTTCGAAACGACTAGGGTTAGCCGATTGGCAAAAGAAACTTGCTTCTGTGGTCGTTTACCCTGAGCAGCTGCGTTGCTGCTTTTGGGTTCTCTAAAGATCTTTCAAGAGCCCTAGCAGCTTGTTTTTCTTTCTGTGGTTGTTGATTTTCTCTGCTTCTATTATTGCGTGCTGTATCCATGTCCGCAATTCAGGATAGTAATCCACCTCATGGGCTTCCTTTCTCTCTGTCTTTCTAGCCCAAGATCGGATTGACATACCCGATTTCTCGTTCACTATTTCCATGATATTCACCTCATGTATCCATTATGTAGAATGTTTAAGAAGAACGACAAAATGTGACGTAAACTCTTGTGCGTTTTCCTACGACAATTCTCGGCATTTAGAAGCACTTGGTTCCATATTAACATATTGATCGGCTCGCGCGATTAGCATCATCCTGTGCCTGCGTTTCCCGGTGCGCACTTGATCAGCCTTAGCACATGATTGCAATTGCGGACAGCAAAACCATTCATTAGCCCATAGTGCTAATGCCTATTGCTGTCAGCGTTGTCTTGTCCCTTGAATATATTCCTCTACTGATTGTTTTGCTACACTGTCAGGAACTTGGATTGGAGGGTGCTTGAATGCATATGAGGATATGCTTAGTAGCTGCCCTGCTATTTTGCGGTCGAGTGCCAGTTTGACTGCTCTTATGATGTCGATTACTACGCCTGCACTGTTCGGAGAATCTTCTACTTCAAGCTTAACCGTTATCGTCAGCGGTCTATCTCCGAATTTCCTGCCTTTCAGCCACACGTAGCATATCTTTTTGTTACCCAGAAAAGGCACATAATCAGATGGGCCGATTCTGGTGGGCAAATCATACGGGACTAGGCTTGTAACGGCTTCTGTCTTGCTTATTCGTTTTGTCTTCAATCGTTCTTCAACGGTCATGTTCTGGAAGTCAGTGTCGCCGCCTAGGTTCAGCTGGTAGGTTTCATCGATTATTATTCCTCTGTCTATGCAGAGTTTGGCGAGACTTCGATGCAGAATGGTTGCGCCGAGCTGGCTCTTTATGTCGTCTCCCGCTATCGGTAACCCTTTATGCTCAAATCTTCTGGCCCACACAGGATCGGAGGCGATGAATTCTGGTATGCAGTTTATGAAAGCGCAGCCAGCGTCTAGCGCTGCCTGAGCGTAAAAGCGTGTAGCTTCCTTACTTCCAACAGGCAGGTAATTGACGAGGATGTCTGCTCTTGTCTTCTGAAGCACGTCTGCAACCTTCACTGGTTCGATTTCACCTTTCTTGTAGACCCTGAAGGCTTCTTTCATATGTTCGGCCACCCCATCCATTATAGGGGCAGGTGAAACCTTCACGCCAATATGTGGTACTTCAGCGAATTTAGCACAGCAGTTAGGCTCAGTGAATATTGCTTCAGCCAGATCCTTGCCGATTTTCTTTCTGTTTACCTCAAAGGCGGCTACGAATTTTACATCTCTTACATGATATCCTCCGAAGTTTACGTGCATAAGTCCCGGCACAGTTTTGCCTTCCTTGGCACTCTTGTAATACTCCACTCCTTGAACTAGCGCAGATGCTGAGTTGCCTACACCTACAAGTGCTACGCGAATCTCTGGCAAGCTTTCAATACCTCTTTGATCTGGTTAGCTAAAGGCTTTAGCCGCCGTCCACTCTTTAACTTTTTCTGGGAGCATGATAAGGTTAAAAGGGAACTTGAATCAGATAGGTTTCAAGAAATGGTGAAATCGTATGGATGAAGGCGACGTAGCTGTCAGGTTTGAACCTTTCAAAGAAATCGTGGTGATGGAGCGCGATCTCTTTCCAACTCCTGATGACATAGCAAGGTTTGCTTCAATCATTGCGGGAGGGAAAACTGCAGGGCTTTACTGGTCTGACGGTGTAGTATTCCTATATTTCCCTATTCCAGCATCGACAGAAACTCTCGCAAAAGAGTTGATTGGAAACAGACGGGCATACTGGGCTTTCGTGGGGTATTCGCTCATGCCGAAGTATCAACAAGTAATCGAGACTCGGGAGAAAATGATTGTCCCTGTTGTTGACGTGTCCTCTAATCCACTGATGAAAACAATCGCAAAGTGGCTGAAAGAACAGAAATGATCATGAAAGCTGCTTCGTTTTCCTAATACGCGCTTGCGATTCGGAATAGGGGATTTCGTCAGTTGGGAACGATATGCATCAGGGGAGCCGTTTTCTCTGGGGCAGGGCAAGGATCTGAGTTCGTGAAACTCCAGTGGGTGGCTTGGCAAATCAAGGAAAAAGTGGGCTTTGTGCCGTATCCTGGCACTTTGAATATAAGGATCACTGAAGACTCTGTACTCAGACTCAAGAAAGTAAAGAATGAAGCTAGGCAAGTGGAGGTCTCACCAGCCGCAGGGTTTTGCCGTGGGAAGTGTTTCAAAGCTAGCATGGCGAATGATGTAGAATGCGCTATGATTGTGCCTGAAGTTGCAGACTACCCCCAAAATATCATAGAAGTAATCGCCTCATCGAACTTGAGAAGAAAACTTCACCTTAAGGATGGAGATTCTGTTGAGGTCAAAATCGCGCTCTAGCAGCGCCTATCGTTTCCTCTTAGTCTTAAGGAAATATTGTATGTGTTCCTCGAGAAGCTGACCTTTTTGAAGGTAGAGTCCATATCTTGCAAGGGCGTTTATGGCCCTAGCCGCATCTTCCGGTGAACCATAGGCTGGTATGTCTAACTTGTCGAATCTTGATCGAGTATATAGCGCCATCTCTGTCTCTCCTATATCGCATGCCACGATGGGTTTGACGTATTTGCTTGCCACTCTGGCAACTCTGTCAATGTAGTCTTCTTGCAGAGCAGGCGTGTGGTGGAGGCCGAGCATTATTATGCCGTGGATTTCTGGGTCCTGGTAAAGGATTTCGGTGGCGTATTCGAACATTTCAGATGTTGCCGACCCGGTTATGTCGACTGGGTTGGTGTTTGTTGCGAACTTGGGTAGTTCTCCCCTTTCTTTTAGCTTTTCGAACTTCTGGATGGTTTTTTCCGAAAAGCGTTTGACAGACAGTCCCTTCAACTCACACTCGTCGACTGCCATTATACCGGGTCCACCTGCATCCGTGATTATTCCGATGTTTGTTCCAGCTGCCGGTGGTTGCATAGCCAATGCCTTTCCAGCGTCAAAGAATTCTTCCATGTCTTTTGCTCTAAAGATTCCTGTTTGCGCAAAAACCGTGTCATAGATGCGATCTGAGCCAGCAATAGCCCCAGTATGCGAGGCCGCGGCTCTAGCTCCTGCTTCTGTTCTTCCAGATTTGAGAGCTACTACAGGTTTTTTCTCTGTAACTCTTTTCGCTACTTGAAGGAACTCTCTTCCAGATTTTATGTCTTCAACGTATAGCAAGATGACCTTGGTTTCTTCATCATACAGCAGATAGTGAAGCATTTCTGTTTCTGTCACATCACACTTGTTGCCAAAACTCACAAACTTGCTGATTCCAACTTGCCGCCCGGTCAGGTAGTCAAGCGCTGCAACGCCGAAGGCTCCACTTTGGGTAACTATTGCTATGTCGCCTGGTATTGGACGTGGTGTTGCGATTACTTCATCTCCGGTTGTTAGTATCTTTGTTTCGGGTAGGAACAGCATGTCCACCCCTGTTCTCGAATCATAGACGCCGAGGCAGTTGGGTCCCAGAATCCGGATGCCTGCTTTCCTAGCGATTGCAAGAACCTTATTTTCTAGTTCATGATTTCCTATTTCGCCAAATCCTGAACTGATTATGACGACAGCCTTAGCTTTCTTAGTTGCTGTGTCTTTCATTATGTCTGGGACAATTTTGGCAGGAACGACGATCACGACTAGATCAAGGTTTCCTGGAATGCCTCTGACTGAAGGATAGCACTGAAATCCTAGTATAGAATCCTCGTTTGGATTTACTGGGAAGATATCTCCTTTAAAGACTCCTCTTCTCTCGTTTTCAACGAAATTTTTGAAAATCACGTGTCCTGCCTTGTTTATCCTCTTCGTTGCACCCACGACAGCCACTGATTTTGGACTAAAGTAAGCCTCGAGTTGTCTGATTGAGGGGTCCACCCGTTTTTCACCTTTTGCCTCTAACGATAACTATAGGTTTATGCTTTACTGTCTCAAGCATTTGCCAACTCACTTTATGTAGCTCAACTTTGAAAGTGTCAGCCATGTCCCACACAGTCCTCCCAGCGCCGAACCCTCTTGCATTGTTTGCTATTCTAGCGATTTCTAAGGCCTCTTCAACAGAGATCCTGCAACCAGCAACGGCGAGAGGGGTCGCTCTTCTCTTTAACCTGAGCATTCTGCCAATTACGTAGGTTGCAAACCCACCAAAGGAATGGATGCCCTTAATCGGTTTTGGTCGAGGCGTAAAATGGAAGCTCCCAATTGAGTAAGTCTTGTCAGTGTCTACTATGATTACGCAGACCTTCTTCTGCAATCTAAGCCGAATCTCGTTGAAAATCCTCTGCGCTACTTCTCCAGCATTGCTTAATGGTAAGGCTACATAGGAGTAGGCCACGTTGCTGCCGTCGATACCGCCTTCAGAACCAAACATCAAAGCCTGCAAGAGACCTGAATATTGCAGGGCAACCTGCTTATGGCAGCTACCCATTTTCAGCGGGTACCTACGCAAGTTTCGTAACAAATCCTCTCTGAAAAGGCATAATCGACCCAGAAAAACACCCCAGAAAACTCGCATCCAACATGCTCCTATTAGCTTCGCATTAAAGCTTGCCGTAATGTCGCTTTCGTCCAGAATGTTGCTTAGCGCTATTGAGATCGCTTTCTCTGAGATAACTACGAAATCCTTGTCCTGAATCTCTCTTCTGATACTTTCAACAAGTTCTTCTAGGTAGTCTGCTCCAGGCTTCCAGTAATCTGTCGTAATTGGCAAGGCTTTGTATCTATTCATTCTCTCATGCTGTTCTCAAATTGAGCAAGTTCTGAGGTCCACCTATTCCCACCGCTTCGCACGCGCTCCTTGTTTTCTCTTCTGACATGTTTTCTCTCTTCTTGTAGATTATAGCTCTTCGAAGCATCCCCTTATTCTCGCGATGCTGCATTCGGGCGGTTTCCTTTTCCCTTCGGTGCAGAAGCCAAGCTCGACGCATGATGGTCCAGCGTTCTCAAACAGTGCAGGGGCAACCTTCCTCACCTGTCTTAGCATCTCGTTTGCGCTCTCTCTCATTTCCCATTGAGCCCGCGCGCAGCAACGTAGATTAAAGAAATGTCGCAGTTCGCGGGCGTTCATGGTTACGATTATGTTTGTCTTGGCGGCGTTTGGCAGAATGAATCTTGCGTCTTCTTTCGGAATCCCTAATCTCAAGAGACTCTCGTAGGTTTCGGATATTCTTTTCAACGTTTCGTCATAGGTTTTCTTTGCTTCAGGGTTGCTGGCGATTTTTGGCGGTATCACATAATTCTCCAATGTGTCGTAGGCGACATATCTTTGGCTTTGCTGGGTGTACGATGCGATTCGGTGTCTGACTAGTTGATGGGTCATGGCTCTTGAGACACCTTCGATGCTGAAGGTGAATGATGCGTGCTCGATCACTGAGCAATGTCCATACCCTGTCACCTTTCTAATTATTCGCTTGGCTGCTGCCGGATCCATCTTATCAAAGATTTCTGTTGGGCTTCCACTTTGTGTTGTCGTTAGGGCTGATGTTCCGCAGAGCCTTTCAGCGTCGGTAGTGTAGCGTAGAAGTTTGATTTTCAACTTTTGACCTCCCTCTTCGATTTGGGATTGAGGTAATAGATCTGTTTTACGTAAGAGTGCGGAGGTTGCCCTTTGTTTGCGCTAAATGTGGGCATAGACGCGGTCGCTTGCGTATCTGCCGCTTTCCATTTCCGTTTCTATCTCATGCAGAAGCAGTATTCGCCTAAAAGTCGGCGGGTGCGTTGAAAACCAGGAGTTCATTTTGGTCCATGTTGACTTGGCTTCCTTTTCCATAGCGAGCTCCAGCTCCCGTTCATCCAGCACGCCGTCATGGTTCAAATCATATTCATCTTTCTTATCCATTATTTCCTTGATTTCTTCTTTGGCTTGTCCTGGGTCCCCTATGTAGAATGCTCTTGCCCCAGAGGGAGGTTTCGATGAAAGTGACAATCCATACGTGATCTTTGCTAGTGCACTCTCGAGGCTTCTAGGCGAACCTGTTACGTAGGCTGAATATGCGTCTGCGTAATGCTCTCGCAATCTGCTCAGTCTCATTACGCCTAGCAATGAAACTATGTAAACCACGTAAGAGAGTATCCCGATGATAAACAGGGCTGCTCTCATGCTGCCCTCATTTCTTTCTCGCGAGGATCTTCCAGACAGCCAAGCCGCCTGCCATGTTCCCCTTGCGATAAGATAAGCGAGTAAGGGCAGTGTTGATAGTATGGTCATCACAATGTAGTCCTTATGTTTTAGGTGCCCGAGCTCGTGGCCGATAACGCCCTTGACTTCATCTTCATTCAGGTTTTTCAGGAGTCCTTCGTGGACTGCTAGCGTGGCGCTGCTGGCTGTTCTGCCGAAGACGAAGGCGTTTGGAGTGTTGTCTGGGACGGTAGCTAATCTTGGCATCGGCAGTTTGCTTTTGTCGGCAAGTTCCCTGACGGTTGATTCAAGCCATGGGTTTTCTCCGGCTTTTAGATATTGGAGTCTGGTGGACATCCTGACGATGGTTGGTCCAACGAGATATTGGAAAAGCACAAACAAGACGGTGAGGATCACCGCATAGATCATGCCCAATTGTACGATGAACATTATGGCAGCTAGCAATGCTGCGAAAACGAAGGTCACCAAGAATATTGATGTTCCCATTGCGAATTTGAGTTGGCCCAGTCTTGCCATGGTATCCCCGTATCGTTCCTATGACGAACACTGATTGAATTAAAGTTTTCTGAATGAGGTTGGATGAAAACCAGCATAGATGATTCGTACGTACCCAAAAGAGTAGCGCGCGCTTTTCGTTCAGTTATGGGGCACCCAGGCTCTTTTCATTAGGTGCAATAGGCTTTTGCTTAAGAACAAAATGATCAATATCAATAATATCATCATTATCAGGTTCCATTATCAATGCCTAAGAGAAGGGCGATGGGTGTTGAATGACCCCTGAATAGCTCATCGCAACAAGAATCAAACTCAATTCTGTCCCTAATCCAAACGTGCGTGTATTCCTTGGCTTGACCGTCCAGTTTCGAACTCGTCGTAGTTTCGACAAAGATGCATGCGAATTAGGGTCTAGACCTTTAGTGTGGTGCTCCGGCCGGGATTTGAACCCGGGTCCGCGACTTTCTTCCATAAAGGATTATGTCGAGAGGCCGCTATACTTGGCCGGACTATACTACCGGAGCACTGGACTATTCTACCGAGCGGTGTTAGTTATTTTCGTTTGCTGTATATCTTTATTCCGTCTCCTCTAACCGCGAATCTAAACCAGACTTCAATGGGTTCTAGCGCGCGCTGGCATTGCAATATGGCTTTTGATTTTGCAGAAAAGTTATAGCCGAACTCGTAGGATTGATAATAGCGGCTATGTTCTATGTCGTTAGAAGAGAATAAGACTATTATACGAAGATGGTTTGA
>CAZDNV010000013.1:0-28662 GCA_964506875.1 uncultured Candidatus Bathyarchaeia archaeon | reverse complement strand
CTCGAGGGCAGGCGTGTTCGAAACTTGGATTAGAGTTCCTGATCGTAGGTATTTGAATACTTTTCCAGAACCGAAGAACCGTACGATGTCCATGGTTGTGATTATGCCTGCGATCCTGCCACTCGCAACTATCGGCAGCCTTCTGAATCCTTGTGCCACCATTAATCGTTCTGCTTCAAAAATGGTTGTTTTGGGGAGTGCAGTAACCACTTTGTCTGACATCAGTTGAGCAACATTCACCCCACTGAGTCTGTCAGCGAACAAACCTACAATATCTCTCTCGGTGATGATTGCCTTCACGTGGTTTTCGTTGTCAACGACTGGTAAGCCACCGAGGTTTTCCCTCGTCATAAGTCCTATAGCGTCACTTATTTTCTCGGTGGTTTTGACTGAAACGACCTTCCTAGTCATGATTAGCTTTAAAGGTTCGTTTATGGCCTTGAAAATGTTCCCGCCGAACTTTTGGCTTATTATCTCGAATTTTTTTCCTCCGCCGAGATAGTTAATGATGTCAGTTGCCGTCACGATTCCTTCTAGAGCTTTTGTGGCAGGGCTAGCTATTGGCATGCGGCGGAAACCTTCTTTGGACATGATTTGAATAGCATCGTACACGGGAGTAGTAGGGGCCATCGTGATGACAGAGCTCTTGGCGATTTCCATGATCTCGCCTTGATGCTTCTTCGAAGGTCCGGTCTTCAGGGAAAGAGAGCCCTTTCCCCTTAATGTTCTTCTGAAGCCTTCTCTACTCAACGACTTCCACCCTTATTGGGCAAGAATTCTAGCAATGTCTTCACGATCAACTATTCCTAGCAGTTTACCATCCTTATCTTTCACCGGGATTCTTCCTATATCTCTGTTGATCATGACTTTAGCGACTTTGATTACCTTCACGGAGGGTTCCACAGCCACTACCTCTGTTTTCATTACCGAAGAGATCTTGGGGGAGGCTCGGAACCGTCCTTTTGACGATTCGAAAGTTGGTAACACGGTTCCGCTATCAAGAAGATCCTTATGAGTGACCATACCTACGAGCTTGCCATCCTCCACGACGGGGATGCCTGCAAGGCCTTCCTTCTGCATCAGACGCCAGATGTTGTCAATTTCATCTTCTGGAGAGCAGAAGGCCACGTCTTTGGTCATTATCTCAGAAATGTCTTTCAAGAATTTCTCAGGGCTTGTTTCTATTAGCGGTTCGATAAAATCTTCCAGACCTACAACTCCTCTGTAGGTCTTGTCCTGAGCCGAGGTTACGACTGGGGCCTGCCAGACGTCGACTCGAAGCATTGATTTGATCGTAGAAGTCACGTCATCCATTATCACTGCAATATGTCTTGCCGGGGTCATTATCCCTTTTACCCTAATCGGTGAGACGGATGAAGAAATCGTCATTATGCCGCGGCGAGAGATCTTTCCGACGAGCTTCTTGCTTTCGTTCGTTACTGGAAGAATTCTTAATCCAAGATCACGTACCATGGCTCGGGCTTTAGTAGCAAGTTCGTCTTCATAGATGGATGGATGTTTCCCATTCATTATGTCCTTGACAAGCAAACGTTTTTACTCCTCGCCCTCTTCTCTCGGTTCAACCCTGCAGTCTTCACAGAGAAATTCGCCATTGTTTTGCTCTAGGTCATCTGACCAGACACCACAACGGTCACAATATCCGGCGAGGGGTGCTGCTTCTTCCTCTGATCTTTCTTCGGTTCTGTCATTTTCTATTCGTGCTCGTTCTTGGATTATCTCAATGAGCTCAGGCATCACCGCTAGAACGTCTTTGCTTGACAATAGCCCTGAGATCTGTCCTTTGTATATCACTCCTAGTCTTCTGATGTTTAGTCTGCTCATTCTTCTGGCTGCTTCACTAATCGTTGCGTCAGGCTCTATAGCGATCAATGGGGTGGTCATAACATCTTTCGCTGAAAGGGAGTCTGGTTTAGCATTTCTTGATAGCACTCTGACGACCAGGTCTCTCTCTGTTATTATCCCCAAGGGCTTGCCCTCTCTATTCGTTACTATTATGCAGCCCAAATCTTGCTTGTCCATGAGTTCCGCAACGCGATTTGCTGGTGTATTTTCTTGCACGGTGACTACTGGGCTACTCATTATGTCCTTCACTAGCATTTTTGATCTTAATCCCATCTCGGCCATCGTCTCATCCACGTCGATCTTGCTTACTTCGCTAGGTTCAGCTTCACTCAACTCAGAGTAACCATCACGAATTTAAGACTTGCTAATTGCACTGCTGTAGGTTTCTTTTGCCTTTCTACCTATTTCTGGGCTATTTTACCTCAAGCAAGCGTTGTTCTATCGATCTTGAAAATACAGAGTATACGGCAAGCAAGCTAGCAAGTAGTCGAATAATGCACCAAACGATGCAGTCTTTCCATATGCTTTTGAGAAAAAGAACTGAGGAATGTGATGAAATATGGCGAGTCCTTGGGTGAGAGCGCTTTATGTTTCTTCTATAAGCCATTTCAGAGGAATGTCTTGGTAAGCGCCGTCTGGCAAGGTTCTTCTGATTGAAATGGGCAAAATGCCCATGCTGAATTCCTTCATTGCTATGTCTATTGGGCTTGATAATCCTTCAGAGACGTCAACTAGTATTGGTGCACCCATTGAGATTTGCAGGGCTCTAGCGCTGACTATTCTTGCTTTCTCGAAGCGCGTAATCTTCGGTGGACCTATTGTAATCTTCTCTTTTTCGGACGTTTTCTAGTACTCCCCAGCTCCTGGATACCCCCCGCCTGGAGGTCCGCCTCCTGGTGGTGTTGGGGGAGTTTTCATTTTGCCTGAAGCGATAACGTCGTCTATTTTCAGTATCATTGTTGCTGCTTCGACGCTTGATTTGATTATTTGCTTCTTGACAGCTAGTGGCTCGAAGACTCCTGTCTTAGACATGTCTTGTACTTTTCCACTGAGCACCTCTATTCCTGCCCAGACTTCGCCCTTTTCGTGTCTTGCTCTGAGTTCCGATAGTATGTCAATCGGGTCTAGGCCCGCGTTTTCGGTGAGTGCTGTCGGAATGGCTTCAAGGGCTTCCGCGAAACTTCTGACTGCAAGCTGTTCTCTTCCTGGGAGGGTTTCTCCGTATTTCTTGAGTATGCGTGAGACTTCCATTTCTGGTGCACCTCCTCCAGCAACGATTTTTGGCTCTTCGACTACGTCTCTGACTACGCATAGAGCATCATGTATTGATCTTTCTGCTTCATCTACTACGCGTTCTGTTCCGCCTCTAATCAGAATTGTAACTGCACGCGGGTGCTTGCACCCTTCTATGAATGTCATTTTGTCTTCGCCCACTTTGCGTTCCTCGACGAGGTTCGCAAAGCCCAAGTCGGATGAAGTGATCGCATCTAGCTTGGTCACTATTTCTCCACCTGTGGCCTTCGCCAGCTTTTCCATGTCAGATTTCTTGATTCTTCGGACTGCAAGGATTCCTTTTCTGGCTAGGAAGTGCTGTGCCATATCATCTACGCCTTTCTCGCACAAAATGACGTTTGCACCTGCTTTTACGAGCTTTTCAACCATTTCTTTCAGCATTTCCTCTTCTTGGTTGAGGAATGCTTCCATCTGCTCTGGGCTTTCTATGTTGATCTTTGCATCGAATTCCGTCTTTTCGATCTCCAGTGGGCAATCCAGCAATGCTATCTTGGCCTTCTCGACTCGTTTGGGCATTCCAGAGTGTGAGATATCCTTGTCTAGGACTATTCCTTGGATAAGCTTGGTGTCCTGTATCGATTCGCCCGGTTTCTTCTCGACCTTGACATCTTCTACGTCTACTTTGTACTTGTCGCCATCCTTCTCTGCAACCGCTAGTATCGCTCTTGTCGCGAGTTCCGCTAAATATTCTCTGTGTTCGGCTACAAGCTTGCTTGCCATCGATGTCATCGCTACCTTCTTTGGATAATCCTGTGAGCTTGGATCTACAGCTATCGCCATCTTTTCCAAGACTTCCAATGCCTTCTCCGCAGCCTTACTGTAACCATCTATAATAACAGTAGGATGCACGTTTTTCTCAACAAGCTCTTCAGCCTTGTTCAGGAGCTCGCCACAAATTATGACGGCTGTTGTCGTTCCGTCACCTGCTTCATTGTCCTGTGTTTTGGCAACCTCGACCAACATCTTGGCTGCTGGATGCTGAATATCCATCTCATCCAGGATGGTACGTCCATCACTTGTTATCGTTACGTCCCCAAAGCTATCAACGAGCATCTTGTCCATGCCTTTAGGTCCTAGAGCACTTCTCACTGTTTCAGCGACTATCTTTGCAGCCATTATGTTCGTGTGTTGCGCTTCCTTTCCTCGAGAGCGACTTGAGCCCTCTTTCAACACTAAAACTGGCACACCGCCAGCTGATGTAGGTGATGACAAACCTTTAACAACCTCCTCCAATGCGTCAACAAGAAAAACAGCCTTGCAATATAAGTTTTTCTAAGAAAGCAAATAGAAAGCCGATTGTTAGCGCGAATGTCAAGAGAAAGCTAGTCGTTCGGCTCAAGCATCGTTTTCAGACCAGTGCCAGTGAGAATCACAAGCGCATCTTTGTTTTCTGGCATTTGCCGGTTCTTGAGCTGCTTTCTAAATGCAGCAAAAGCGACAGCGGAACTGGGTTCCACGAAGAAGCCATTCTTGGCAAGTTCTTCGAAAGCTTGAAGTGTCTCTTCTTCTTCAACCATGACCACATCGCCTTTTGCTGCCTTCAATTGCTTTACCATGAGATTCAGTAGTGGCGGGTCAACACTCACGAGTGCATCAGCGACCGATGTTAATCGCTCGGGGGGACTATAGCTTAGGTTCTTGAAACGGTGATAGAGTGGTGAAACTTGCCTAGTCTGGCAAGCAACGATAATCGGCATGGCGTCAATCACCTTTGATTCGACAAGGTGTTCAAATCCATCTATCGTGCCCAAGAGCAACGTACCAGCAGACGCTGGCAAATATATCCTTGTTGAAACTTGCCAATCGAGTTGCTCAGCTATTTCGTAGGCGAGGCTCCTAATCCCATCTCTGAAAAGGGGATGAAGTATGTGACCGACATAGAATTTCCCATGTTCAATCTCTTGCGCCTTCTCTGCAACCCTGCTTCGGCAGCCCGAGATTTTCACAACATCTGCACCGTAGAATCGAGTTTGTTTGAATTTGAGCCCAGAGACACCATCTGGAACATAGATTCTGGATCTTAACCCCGCTCGTGCAGCATAAGCAGCCACTGAAGCTCCAGCGTTGCCGGAGGAATCCTCAGCAATATATCCCTCACTCTTCTTGATCAGTCCGCTAATTGCCGAGACAAGGACAGCTGAGCCTCTATCCTTGAAAGAGCCTGTTGGATTAAGATTCTCAAGTTTTAGGTAGACTTTGCTTGAAAACCTGACGAGCGGCGTCCAACCTTCACCCAAAGTTACGATATCAGCCTTTCTGACATAGGGGTAGAACTTCACGTAGCGCCAGATGCTCCGTTCCTTACCGATGATCTGTACGGGCTCGAATCTCTTGTGCTGCTGAACCTGCAATGCTTGGCCGCACAGAGGGCACCTAAAATCGAGCAGATCTAGCGATGTCTGTCCGCACGCTGTGCATTTTGCTCTGTATTCCATTATAACACCTCAACAACTTTCGATCATACGCATTGCCACGACAACAAACCGACCAAGGAGAGATCCTGTCCTTTTCTCAATTCTAGCCTGAAGACCTAAGTGGCTGAAAAGCTCTTTTGCCTCTCTCGTAGTGAAGGCATGAAAAACTAACTTGACCAATCGATGGTCAAACCTGATTGTTTCGTCATAGTCCCCGAACTCCATCGGCTTACCAGCTAGCTTTCCCAACCCCGTCGTGACGTAACGCTTAAGCCAAATCAACAAGTCAGCAGGGCACCAATACCTGTGCACAGACTCAGCTATGAATAGGGCGTCAGACTTGGCCAACCTTATCATCTCCTCGACAATATTATCCTATTTTTCTTCTTGAAGTCAACATCGCCCAGAACATTCCCCATGCAAAGACGACATCAAAAAGCGAATCTGTGAAGGGAAGATGATTTCCATCAGCAATCGCTAAGTCTACACTCGAATTCAGTCCTCTATGATCTGTTATTTCTTTTGCTGCTTTAACATAAGCTCTGTTTGTGTCTATGCCAACGATCCGTAGTCCCGTCTCCGTCAGTGGTGCAACGTGACGCCCAGTGCTACATCCGACGTCTAGCAGTATTCCACAGGAAAAAGTAAGGTTTTTCAAGAGATCCATCTCCCAAGAATAAGGAAAGACTCTCGCAAATTTCCTGTCATATAGTTCGGCTTCTGTCGAGTGGATTGCTTGCATAAGACCTGTTGTGGGCTCAGGATATTTAGCTTTCAAAAGGAAATTTCTATGAGTGAAGCTTTTTATGCCATAATGCAAACGATGATTCTTCCAAGCCACACCACGGTTAGGAGTGGAGCTGCTTGATAAGGATAGTTGTCTGCCTGAAACAGTCTTTGGACGTATCGCAGTTGAAAGTTGATTCTGCAACAGGGAAGCTCATAACGGCAGGGGCACCAAGGAAGATAAGTGATTTCGACAAGAACGCCTTAGAAGAGGCCGTCAGAATAAAGGAGAAGCTTGGAGACACTGAAATATGTACGCTTACAGCCAGCGCCGAGGATGCCAAGCCTGTCCTACGTGAAGCCCTTGCAATAGGTGCTGACAAGGCGTATTTGATCTACGATCCGATTCTTCAGGAAGTCGACACATTAGGAACGGCTTACGTTCTAGCAAGGGCAATCAACAAGATCGGCCGCGTTGATCTGATTCTTTGCGGTGAAGCATCGTTGGACAGCTTTTCTGGGTTAGTTGGTCCAAGACTGGCTGAGATTCTGAATCTCCCTCAGATAACTTCAGTAAAGAAAATCTCGGTGGAAAATGATGTTGTGAAAGCCGAAAGAACATTGGAAGACATGATTGAAACCGTGAAAACAAAAATGCCTGCATTAGTCTCAGTCACGCGGGAGATAAATCAACCTAGAATTCCCTCTTTGATGATGATAATGAAGGCTTCGAAAAAGGAAATAGTGCCTTGGACGGCAGCAGATCTTAACATTCAGAAAGAGAAGATAGACAAGACTGTTGAAATCGTCGAAGTTGTGGGTCCAAAAACCGAGCGGAAGAAAGTCAAGATAACAGGCAACAACATGCAGGAGATCGCAGAGAAGTTGGCCAGAGCGTTGATTCAAGAAGGCATTGTCGGACGGTGATGAAAAATGAGCGAGCATAAGGGTGTTTGGGTTTACGCAGACAGGCATGATCTGTTGCTGGAAATCCTAGGAAAAGCCAGAGAAGTAGCAGATAAGTCACGAACAGAGCTTGCTGCCATCATGATAGGAGACAACGTTCGAGACATGGCACACGAACTCATTAGATATGGTGCAGACAAAGTGTATTTGGCTGACAACCCAGCACTGAAGCATTTTCAAGCTGAAGCTTACCTTGGCATCCTAAATGATCTAGCAACAACACATAAGCCAGAAACTATCTTGATTGGTTCAACAAAGAACGGAAAGCCTCTTGCTGCCAGACTTGCAACACGACTCGGAGCTGGATGCGTGCCTGACTGCACAAGGTTGAACATCGATGAAAAGGGCAGACTCGTAGGCGAGAGAATCACCTACGGTGGAAATGCAATCGCAAAAGTGACTTTCAGGACAAGACCACAGATCGCAACCGTACCCGCAAGAGCTTTTGAAAAGCCTGAACCCAGAGAACACGAAGGCCAACTAGTAGAACTGGATGTGAGAATCGAAGAACCGAAAACCGAAATCATTGAGACCAAGCCTCTTGAAGCCTCCAATGTAAGGATCGAAGAAGCTGAGGTCATAGTCAGCTGTGGCAGGGGCTTGGGAAAGAAGGAAGACAAGGTCCTGTTAGAAGAGCTGTCAACGGTCCTGTGCGGTCAAGTTGGATGCTCAAGGCCCTTGTCTGAAGACAGAAAATGGTTCTCAGAATGGATCGGGCTTTCAGGACATAAGGTCAAACCGAAGCTTTACATCGCTTGCGGAATCTCTGGCGTCATTCAGCACGTGGCAGGCATTCGGGATGCGAGAGTAATCGTGGCCATCAACAAAGACTCAGAAGCACCAATATTCGACGTCGCAGACTACGGGGTGGTGGGAGATCTATATGAAGTGTTGCCTGCACTGAAAGACGCGTTGAAAAAGCAAATGCAATGAAACTTGCCTCTTTCTCCACTTGCGTGGGGAAAGTGGAGAGAGCACCCTATGAGATCGGATTCAAGCATTTATAGAAGAATGGCTTACGTCATACTATGATTTCCAGGCAGGAAGCTTTTCGTTTAGTAAAGAGTACGAGTAAGCATACTCATGCGCTTATTGTTTCATCAACGATGAAAGAACTAGCAAGTAGACTTGGAAAGGACGAACAAAGATAGGAGCTTGTAGGACTAGTACACGATTTGGATTATGATGAGGTCACGAATGATCTGAGCAGGCACGGGATTGCTGCGGCTGAGAGATTGAGAGGAAAGCTTCCAACAGACTGCATACGAGCTATGGAATCTCATGACCACAGGTCGGGGCTTAGTCCTGTGAGTAGACTTGACAAGGCTTTGAAGGCAGTTGATTCTCTGGCATTCTTGATTGAAAACGCTGGAAAGGGAAAAGAGGGCTTAGATGTCAAAACGCTTCGGAGAGAACTCGAAAGCACTTGTACCACTCAGCCTTGGCTCAGGGACAACATAATCAAATGTGAGGAATTGGGACAGAGTCTGGACGAATTCATCCCACTATGCTTGGAAGTCTTTAGGCAACAGCGCTAGACGATCCTTTGCGACCGAGAATGCTGGAGGATTTACTTGTAAGGTATGTATTCCTTACCTAGCAGTTCTCTGGCTATGACTATCCTCTGTATATTGCTCGCTCCTTCTGCCCCAACACAGTAGGACATTATTCCTCGCAGCCCCATCTCCAATGGACACTCCTTCGTGTAGCCATAGGCTCCAAGCCAAACCATCACATGCTTATAAACGTCAAAAGCCAAGCGGGGAGCGATGAGTTTGCAGGCCGCAATGTATTTGCCTACTTCCAAAGATGAGAGCTCCCCCGTTTTGTAGCGCATATCGTTCATCCATGCTGTTCGGTAAGTAAGCGACTTCAATGCTTCAAGTTGTGCCCAGTCGTCAGCCAACTCGAACTGTATTCCTTCAAACTTGCCGATCGGTCTTCCAAATGCCTTTCGTTCCTTGATGTACTCCATACCTATATCAAGTGCTCTGCGAGCAGCACCTACACAGACAGCAGCAATTAATATTCGTGCGTTGTCAAAACCTTCCATTGTCAAATAGAAGCCTTTGTCCACCTCACCTAAGCGGTAAGAGTCTGGTATTCTGACGTCTTTCATCATGAAGCCACCTGTGGATATGGCCATTCTTCCCATGTCTTCGAAGCGCTTGTTAATCTCGACACCAGGAATATCGAAGGGTAAGTAGAACCCTGTCATTCCCTTGTGGGCGGCACCTAGTGGTGCAGGCGATGTTCTGGCAATGACAAAATAGCCACCACCTAGTTTCTTCGCCTCTTCTGTGCCGCTAATGTACATTTTCTCGCCACTGAGAACCCAGCTGTCCCCTGTCTTGTGAGCCGTGGACTTAAAGGCAGCAACGTCTGAACCACCGCCAGATTCTGTGGAGGCAATGCCTATGAAAGCCTCTCCTTTGAAAGCCTTACGAATTACTTTGTCGCGCACAGCTTCACTTGCGTATCGATCAACAACAAAACCCCATGAGGACTCGACAAGCCAGAGAACTGGCAGGGCGATGCTTACGTCAGCGTAGCCGAGTTCCTCAGCCGCGATGCAGGCTGTTACCCAGTCAGAACCCGTTCCCCCGTGTTCTTGTGGTGCTGTCATAATGAGTAAGCCCATCTCGCCCATACTTTTGATTACTTCTTTCGGGATTTCGCCTTTACTGTCCATTTGTCTGATTTTCTCAAGTGGCAAGTTTTTTTGGCACCATTCTTCGACAGCATTTCGGAAAAGCACTTGTTCTTCCGTGAAACTGAAATCAATCATGTTTCTCACCTTTGAGGCTGACTGTTGGTGCTAAACATATAAAAGCTGTTCGAAGCCTGAGGTCAGACTTTCTCCAGAAGATGATCAATCGGGCTTTGGCTGAGCTGTAAGCCAAGCTTGTTTGGTTCGATTCCCAAGGCCAGTCCCAGTAGCTGCGTGTAGTATACGACTGGAAGCAGGGGCTTCATGCCAACGGTTGCAGCCGCCTCATTCTGTTTGAAGTCAAACATTGTTCCACAGTCAGGACAGGAAACAACCAGTCCATCCACGGCTAGGTTTTGGATAGCCTTAAGCTTTGAGCCGGCGAGAGAAAGCGCAGAATTACGGTGAGCATACATTAAGGCTGAGCCGCAGCAGTCGAGTTTTTCCATGTAATCCCTGCTTTCGGCTCCGACCGCTTCAATGAGTTCATCTAACTTCCGAGGATTCTCTGCATCATCTATTCTGCCAAGGTCGGTATAACGTAGGATTTGACAACCTGGGTGACTTGTCAGCGTCAATCCCTTCAATGGCTTCGTGACTGATTTCTTGATTCTGTCCACACCTACAAGATCGTGTAGCAAGTCTATCACATGCCAAATCTCAATACTAGGGCTATACTCTAGGCCTTCTTCTCTCAGCAGACAAGTTATCTTCTTGCAGTTCTCATCATTCCTTTCAATGAACCTTTTCGCTTCGGAGATCACAAAGTGGCAGCGGTTACATGGGACAAGTAGATCGCTCAAGTCATTGAGGTTCGCTAGGGCTAGGACTCTTGCTGCCAAATAGCTGGAGGCGAAATCGTTGATGCTCTTGACAGGATCTCCGCAGCATATTGCTTCGCGTAAATCAACAAGTTTAACATCAAGCTTAGGAAAGACTTCTCGGACCGACATCTCATAGCCATATTGGCTTGTCAGAATTCGGCAGCCCCAGAAAACCGTGGCTTTCAAGGCTCATCTCTCCTCTAAGGCTCTTAGAAGAATGGTTTGGAAATTCTCCCTGGGCGAGCAGATCTTCGGCAGTCCTAGGCTTTCGCGGTCACAGGTGCCCATTTTGCAGGTTGTGACTTTTTGGGCAGTCTCTGCTAATCCACTCTCTAGAATCTGTGACACAGCTTTCATGTAGGCTTCAGGCACCTTTGCTTCTCTTTCAACAGCCAAGTTTCTCAAGGCCATTATCACATGATAGGGTGAGGCTTTCTGGGGGCACCTCTGCACACACTTCAAACATGTAACACACGTCCAAATAATATCTGATGAAACTAACTCGTCAACAAACCCCAAGTTCACCTGCTTTTCTATTTCATGAGGCTTCAATTCCAGAAGCTTTAGTGCAGTGCATCCGCTGGTGCACTTGATGCATTGAAAACAGTTAGTTAACTCTCTTCCTCCAAGCTTAGCCAATACTATTTCGCGTGATTCCAGATTGGGCCTCGCCATTGTCATCAGATCAATCAGACTCATAATCAGCTACCTCCTTTCTCCTTGCCTCCACAAGGGCTGCTCGAATCTGTATCATGACTTGTGGGTTGCTGTACTGCTGGATTCTGATGGCGCCAGTTGGGCATGCAACGCTACATAGGCCACAGCCTTGACACGCGGCCTCAACGACCTTGGCCATGAGCTCGTCAGCGCCAGTCTTGCCTTCCTTTTTCATTTCAATTGCCGAGAAGGGACAAAGCGATTCGCAGACTCGACATCCGCTGCAGAGATCCTCATCGACAACAGCCTTCAGAGGTTCAAGTTCAATCTCTCCGCTTGACAACAGGTCAATGACCTTTGCAGCGGCACCACTAGCCTGGGCAACCGTATCTGGAATATCCTTTGGTCCTTGGCATGTACCCGCAAGAAAGATCCCAGCCGTGGAGCTTTCTAACGGACGTAGTTTTGGGTGTGCTTCTAGTAGAAAACCATCTGTGCTTCTTGGAGTGCGAAATAGCTCATTCACCCTTCCAAATTCAATACTTGGGACAAGCCCATTTGCAAGGACAACCATGTCAGCATGCATCTCCAATAGCCTGTTCATGCCTCTCTCAAAAACGTCAAAATAGAATGAACCATCTGTTGCCATACGAATATCTGACGGGATTCCAGCAACGAAACCAACGTCTAGATCTCTGGCCTTTCGATAAAACTCCTCATAGCCTTTACCAAAGGATCGCAAATCATTGAAACACACGTAAATGCTCACTCTTTCTCCGAGTTTCTCTCGGGCGAGAATTGCCTGCTTCAGGCTTACCATGCATCCCACACGGCAGCAGTATTCATGAAAGCGTTTGTCCCGAGAACCGACGCATTGGACAAAAGCTATGGTCTTAGGGGCGAAGCCGCTCTTCTTGGTGACGATCTTGCCACCCGTAGGCCCTGATGCATCTGAGATCCTCTCAAACTCGATGTTTGAAATGACATCTGGAAAGCGACCATAACCAAACTCACCTATCTTTGAAGCATCAAAGATCTCTGAACCAATTGCTATGACGATTGCGCCTACTCTGGCGTGAATGGTTTTTTGCTTCTGCTCAAAGTCAATGGCTTTGGCTTCGCACGCGTCTAGGCACTTGCCACATATGCTTTTTCCAGACTTTAACCTCAAGCAGCAGGTGGGGTTTATGTTTGCGACTTTCGGCACGGCATGGAGGGAATAGATTGAAATTGCGTGTGTCTTGCTTAGGTTCTCGTTGAACCTGTCCGGAGCTCTGACAGGACATGCTGCGACACACAATTCACACCCAACACACCTAGACTCATCTACGTAGCTAGGTTGTCTAAGAATAGAGACTTCGTATTTGCCGACGAAACCTTTCACGTCGGTGGCTTCACTGTTGGTCAACAACGATATGTTTGGGTGGTTAGCCACATCAACCATCCTTGGCGTGAGTATGCATGCGCTGCAGTCAAGAGTTGGGAAGGTCTTGTCTAATTGAGCCATTCGCCCTCCAATGCTAGGTCTCTTTTCCACTAAGATCACCTTGAAACCAGCGTTAGCCAAGTCAAGCGAGACTTGAATGCCAGCTATCCCCCCACCTACTACAAGGGCTTCCTTTTCGACAGCTACTCTATGTTTTTCCAAAGGTTCCAGCAGTTTGGCCCTTGCGACTCCCATTCTCACAAGTGCCTTAGCCTTCTCAGTGGCCTTGTTGGGCTCGCGACTATGAGGCCAAGAGACATGCTCTCGCAGGTTAACGATTTCGACGAGGTATGGATTCAAACCAGTTTCTGCCACTGCTCTGTGAAATGTTTCCTCATGCATTCGAGGCGAGCATGTTGCTATTACTA
The DNA here is from genome assembly GCA_964506875.1 of uncultured Candidatus Bathyarchaeia archaeon. GTDB lineage: Archaea > Thermoproteota > Bathyarchaeia > Bathyarchaeales > Bathycorpusculaceae > CAZDNV01. Next base: position 15,355 of record CAZDNV010000013.1, on the reverse strand, counting down.
TTCGGTCGAGTTTGAGTTTCTTGATGTCATTCTGTATCAATCGTTGTCCCGGATCAGAGCACATGAAAGTGTAGTGCTTCGAGACCACAACGTCTGGCAAGCTTTTGGCATATCTAGCGATTGCTTCAACGTCAATAGTTCCAGCGATGTTCAATCCGCAATGACAAATGTAGACACCCATTCTTGTCAATGAAGTAGCCAACCATGATCTGATTTGAAATACTCTTCGGCTTTGACCTTCTATTATTCTTTATGTCATTGCTGCATAATTTCTGACGGACTGGAATGCTGCCGCGCACATTGAAAGGCATGGGGACAAATGGACGATCATATATTTCGGACCTAGGTTACCATGAGACGACCACAAGACTAATTATCGGTCACGACATAGATTCAGCCGTGAAAATAATGATCCCTATCAATGCACCGCAGATTGGTGAAGAGGAAATAGAAGCTGTCGTCAACGTCTTGAAAAGCGGCGGTCTTACCCATGGACTTGGTGCAGGGCCAATGGTCACACAATTTGAGAGATCCTTCGCAAAGTTTGTCAGAGCAAGGCGCGCAGTAGCCATGAACACAGGAACAGCAGCGCTGCACTCGGCGCTTGCAGCGATTGGCGTAGGACGAGGCGATGAGGTGATCTTGCCAAGCTTCACCTTTGTGGCTACAGCCGAAGTCGTAGTCATGACGGGAGCGAAGCCAGTTTTTGCTGACATAAACCCAAGCACTTACACTGTTTCGCCGGAAGCGATTGAAGATGCAATAACTAGAAGAACCAAGGCTATAATACCTGTCGACCTTTATGGTTTGTCAGCTGAAATGCAACCGATAAGAGAGATCGCCGACGGACATAACCTAAAGATCGTTGAAGACGCTGCTCAGGCCCATGGGGCAATATACGAGGGAAAGCCAGTCGGTGCATTTGCAGACGCTGCATGTTGGAGTTTCTATGGTAGCAAGAACATGACCACAGGTGAAGGTGGCATGGTAACTACAAGTAACGATGAGATCTCGGAGACGGCACGATATATCCGCAGTCATGGAGAGAAAGTGAAATACCAGTCTCTTATGTTAGGTCACAATTATCACATGCCAGAGATAGAAGCGGCCATCGGTTGTGTACAACTCCAAAAGCTGCCAGAGTTCGTTGCAAGAAGACGTGAAAATGCCAAGAGATTGACCGAGAGTCTTGAAAGAACCAGGAAACTGCAGTTGCCGATGGAACCAAAGGGTTCCAAGAGCAGTTGGTATCTATACACTGTTCAGCTAAAGGACGCAAAAAGAGAGGTGAGAGACAAAGTCGTAGAGGGTCTGAAAACTAAGGGCATAGGCGCTCTTGTTTGCTACGTAAACCCGATACATCTTATGCCTTATTATCGCAAATTTGGAGCATATAGGCTTCCAGAAACGGAGAAGGCGTCCGAGCAAGTGTTTTCACTGCCAGTTCACCCAGGCGTCACAGTCAACCAAATAGATTTTATCGGGAAAACAGTCCATCAACTTTTACGGTGACTCTTGCACGCTAGACTTAAATAGAATAGTCAGCTAGTATGAACCCCTAGTTCGGACTTTTGAAGAGGAATTCATCACGCAGAAAACCAAAGTTGTCATAATGGGCGCAGCAGGAAGAGATTTCCATAACTTCAACGTCTACTTCAGGAGCAACGACGCTTATGAGGTCGTAGCCTTCACAGCCACCCAGATTCCAGGGATAGAAGGTCGCAACTATCCAACTGAACTTGCAGGTCCGAATTATCCTAGGGGAATACCGATTCTACACGAAGATCAACTGTCAAGACTGATAAAGGAGTACGATGTTGATCAGGTTGTTTTTGCTTACAGTGATGTTTCGCATGAGTATGTCATGCACAAGGCTTCCATGGTTTTGGCAAGCGGAGCAGACTTCCGTTTGATGGGCCCCAAAACAACGATGCTGAAGTCGAAAGTCCCAGTTATTTCAGTTTGTGCAGTCAGAACTGGTTCAGGAAAAAGCCAGACATCACGACAAGTGGCGAAAATCCTAAAGAGCAAAAGCTTGAGGGTGGCAGCTATTAGGCATCCAATGCCTTATGGGGATTTGAGAAAGCAGGTCTGGCAACGTTTTGCATCATACGAGGATTTGGACAGACATGAATGCACAATCGAAGAAAGAGAAGAATACGAGCCACATGTCGATAATGGCATAGTCGTGTACGCAGGAGTCGACTATGAGAAGATTCTGAGAGAAGCAGAGAAAGAGTCAGATGTAATAGTCTGGGATGGGGGAAACAATGATCTGCCCTTTTACAAGACTGACTTAAGCATAGTTGTGGCTGATCCGCATAGGGCCGGACATGAACTTGCTTATCATCCTGGCGAAACGAATTTGCGAATGGCCAATGTTGTGATAATAAACAAAGTTGACACTGCTGATCCACAAAAAGTGAAACAGGTCAAGGAAAACGTAAAGTCGGTAAACCCGGAAGCAACAGTGTTGGATGCGGCGTCACCTGTTACCGCAGACAACCCAGATTTAATAAGGGGAAAGCGAGTGCTCGTTATTGAAGATGGACCAACCTTGACGCATGGCGGCATGCCATACGGAGCAGGGGTCATTATGGCGAAGAACTCTGGCGCTAGCGAAATCGTTGACCCTAGACCATATGCCGTTGGCTCGATAAGAGAGGCATATAGGAAATATCCTCATTTGGGTGCGCTTCTACCTGCACTAGGTTATGGGGAGAAGCAAGTAGCTGAACTGAAAGAAACCATTGATCGCGTGCCTTGTGATGTCGTCGTTATCGGGACACCCATAGACTTGAGAAGGATTATAGCTATTGGTAAACCAACTGTAAGAGTCAAGTACGAATTGAAGGTGCTTGGACCTATTTCTCTTGAGCAAATTCTGGGCAGCTTCCTTGAAAGAAGAGGAATGCGATGACTGCAGAAGAAAGCGGAGTTTCGCGCATAAAGATCAAATTCATAATCGAAGGTTTGGGAGAAGCAGAAGGTGAACTCGTGCGCTTCCTAGCCCCAAGAACGGTGGATATGATCGTCAGAAGACTCCCAATTGAGGGTCGAGCGGCCTTGTGGAAAGAGGAAGTCTATTTCGAAACTCCTATTAAAATGGGAGAAGAGAAGGCAAAGGGCGCTGTCGAAAATGGTACTATCGCATTCTGGCCAATGGGAAGCGCAGTATGCATATTCTACGGGGAATCACAGCCTTACAGTCCGGTCAACATATTGGGCAAGATTACCAAGAATCTTGATTCTTTTAGACAGGTAAAGAGTGGCACTAAGATTAGAATTGAACCACTAATAACCTAACGAGCTTTCATGCCAAAACCTGAGCAATCTCTCACACTCTGTTATCACTTCTTTGGAGCAGCTTCGCTCTTTCAATGCCTGAAGGAATTCGATTCTCTTGATTACTGACCGTTTTTCTGCTTCTCCACCATAATACTGTCTAAGCTCGAGATACTCTTCCATTTGGTGTGCCTTCTGTATGAAAACGCTAGCCGCATCAACAGGATTCTCAACTGCGTACTTGTTCAACCATATTGTTGCATCCGCGTTGCGGAGCTGCGTTAAACCATCGATCTCTTCTATTCTTCGAATGTAGGATCTCAGGAAATCGTCGTAACCTGCAGCTTTGGCAAGTTCAATAGCCCGTTGCACTCTTTGGCAAAAGCTGGCAGTTCCCTTTATACTCAAACGATGCCTATGGCCCTTCTCTATGAGTTCCCTAGCGATTCTCACTTCATCTTCAGTATAGATTCTTGAGGGAAACTCCAAAGCATTATGAACCCCTAAGAATATAGGTATTGCTGAGTCATACGTCTGGAAGGCGAGGGGCTCAATCTGATCTGTAGATTTTGATGTTGTGGCTCCCAGAAACTAGATGGATTTTGCCGTTTTCCTCAAGTTGCTCTAGGAAGTCTTTCGCCGCGCTTATCCTCACGCCAAAACGTGTGGCCACAGCATATGGCGTCAAGACGTTCATTTTCTTCAATTCGCCGATGATTTTCTCGCTCTTGACATCAGGCGGAAGTATTCCTAGGGGCTTCTTCTCCTTCGGAGGTCCTGCCTTCTCTTTCTTTTTCTTGTCCTTTTCTTCTTCGTCTTTCTTATCTTGCACGCGTTCCATTTGTTTGAGATTCAGCTTCTTCTTGCCACCCATTTCCCATCAGCTTCTTCTAATTGAGAGTTGCTCGTTCTTCTTTAGGTTTTCTCCTGCAACGCAGGCTTTCTCAGAATCCAACGTTCGACAAAAAAGAAAAGAGAAACTTGGAAATGGATCACTATCTGCCCATAACTTTTTTGGCGGCGATCTCGATATCTTCAGATTTTATCGTTTTTCTTCCTGCATGCATCGCAAAGTCCAAGGCTTCCTTGGCTATTTTTACACCGATTTCCTCTAATGCTTTTGCGAGTTCTTTCGCTGCTGCTTCACTGACTCTGTCTGCGCCAGCTTTCTTGCACAGTCTATGCATGGGAGCTACGGCCAAATCCAAATCAACCATAAAGACTCCTCAGTAGCTTCTTTTTCTATTTAAATCAATATTTAACGTTTATTGTTCCTTGACCCTCGGCAACTACCAACGATCTCTGGAGCTATCCGAATCGTGGGGGAAAACATAAGAGCGTGCCGCCCGAGCTTACTGACGAGGCAGGGATCATGAGATTTGTTGACGCCCATATTCACCTTTCAGATGCGGAATACGCCAACTGCGTTGATGAAATCTTGGCTGAAAGCAAAAAGGCCAATGTTGTGGCTTTAGTTGCAAATTCGATGGATCTGGAGACGAGCGCAAAAAGCCTCCAGCTAGCCGGCAAGTATAAAGGGATTGTTTACGCCGCATTTGGGATTCATCCATGGACTCTTCTGTCCTCTACAGATGACGAGCTAAAGCGCGTGATGAAGCTGATAACTCAGCAGAGACATGGTGGGAAACTAGTGGCCATTGGTGAAGTGGGGTTGGACATTAAGTACCCGAATATCTGGGACAAGCAACTTGCGGTTTTCAGCGAAATGGTGACATTGGGCGAAAGACTTGATTTGCCTGTAATAGTTCACTCGGGTGGCACTACAGCCAAAATTGTTGACATGTTGCCTTCTTACAACCTGAAGAGAGTTCTGCTTCATTGGTTCAGCAACCCGATAAGTGCTTTGTCTAAAGTGGTTGAGAATGGGTACTTCATTTCGGAGGGACCTCCTGTGGTTTACTCCAGTGGCATACAGGACGTTGTCAAGAGGGCTCCGTTAGCCAACCTGTTGACAGAGACAGATGGACCTGTGCGCTTCCTTCGTCCGCCATTTAAGGACAGGAGAACTACGCCAGCTTTCATGCCAGAAATAGTTGGAAAAATAGCAGAAATCAAGAAACTCCGTGCTGTGGATGTCGCTGAGCAAATCGTGACGAATTTTGAGAGTTTCTTCTCAGTAAAGTTAAATTAGGCTTGCTGCTTCTATGAAAGCTAACTCCAGTTCACTCAAATCGCTTGAGCCCAAAAAGACTACTAGCATTCGGAGGGACCAAAAGCTTGGGAAATGTGAGAACTGAACAGATCAAACGAATCGCCAAGGAACTAATCAGACGTTTTCCTGAGAAGCTCTCTCATGACTTTGAAAGCAACAAGCGTCTGGTTGGGCAACTCACTCAGGGAACAACGATCAAGACAAGGAACCAAATAGCTGGATACATAACACACTATCTGGCGGGCGAAGCAACGATAGAAGCATCTGGCGAGATCCCTGAAGAAGGCAACGACGAATGATGGATAGCTATCGAAGGGGATGGGCACTTCGCTACTTGCGAGAGGCAAAGGCAGAGCTGGAAGCCGCAAGAAAAATGCCCTACATGGCCCCAAGCCTGATTTTGGAGTCAATCAGAAAAGCTAGAAATGCCATCTACTACAGTCTCGGAGAGCCTGCATTCATCGAGACCGTGATAAGAGAAGAGGCGGAGAAAACACAAGGGCAGATAATGAGCGACCCTATCCTGAAGTGTTTGGTTCAGATTGAAGGCATGGTGCAGCAACTGGCACAATTAGAGGAAGTGGACGGTGAGAAAGCCATGAGGCAGGCTGACAGTCTGGTGCGATTGGCATCAGACATAGTTGAGGTTCTCACTGGGGAAAAAATGGGCGAATAGACAGCTATCGTTTCTCGACAGCTTTGGAGATGCGTTCTAGAGCTTTTTCGATGTTTTTAATGGAGTTGGCAAAAGACAATCGCAGATAACCTTCACCATATTTTCCAAAGGAAGTTCCGGGCAAGACTGCTACTCCAGCATTGTAAAGCAGATGGTCACTAAGTTTGCGGCAATCTATGCCTGTGCCTGTGATGTTTGGAAACACATAGAAGGCGCCGCGGGGTTTCTTACAGGTCATGCCCTTGACGTTGTTCAAACCTGCGACTATTACTTCTCTTCTCTTCTTGAATTCAGCAACCATCTTCTCTGGCTCGGTCTGCGGTCCCTTGAGGGCCTCCATGCCAGCGATCTGGGCGAACGTGCAAGTGCATGAATTTGAATTCGTCATCAGTTGTGCGACTTTTTGAGCGATGTCCTTTCGCATTACACCATATCCAAGCCGCCATCCTGTCATTGCATATGTTTTCGAAAAGCCATCAAGCAGTATTGTCTTATCTTTCATTCCAGACAAAGAAGTAATGGTTTCATGCTTGCCTTCATAGATTATTCTGCTGTATATCTCGTCGGCCAACACGAAAAGGTCGTCTCTCCCTTCGATGCAGTCAGCTATGACTTTCAGGTCTTCTTTGGTCACGATACCGCCTGTCGGGTTTTCAGGATAATTCAGGATAATCATTTTAGTCTTCTTTGTGATCTTCGCCTTGACATATTCTGGATCAAGTCTAAAATCGTTCTCTTCTTTGAGTGGTATGGGTATCGGCTTTGCATCCACGAAATTTATCAAAGATTCGTAAATCGGGAATCCTGGGTTCGGATAGAGGACTTCATCGCCCGGATTGACCAGTGCTAGTATGCTAAAGCACATTATCGGCTTGCCGCCAGGTGTCACAACGACTTCATCTGGGTTTACCTTTATGCCCCGCGTCTTTGAGACGTATTGCGCGATCGTCTCTCTGAACTCAGGCAAGCCGGCAGACGGACCATAATGAGTGTAGCCTGCATTGAGCGCTTTTACTGCAGCATCCTTGATGTTTCTAGGCGTGTCAAAGTCGGGTTCACCTATCTCCAGATGAATTATGTCCTTCCCTTGCTTTTCAAGTGCTTTGGCCTTTGCAAGCACTTCAAAGGCTGTCTCAGTTCCCAAAGTTTCCATTCTTTTAGCGAAGATAGAGTCCACAGATTTCACCTTAATCCGAAGGGGGAATAGGTAAAGAAAATCAGTATTTAACCATTACAGTCCTGCCAACTATGAATTCATGTTCAGAAGTGCTTTGACAGAGGCCTGACTTTTAGCACATCGGGGTTGACCAAATTCGGAGGTCTCTTTCCTTCGAAGAAGGCCACAAGATTCTCCGCAACCATTTCTGACATTTTTGAACGAGTCTCAAGGCTCGCACTTGATATATGCGGGGCCACAACGACATTGTCGAGTTTAAGTAAGGGATCATCAATAGGTATAGGTTCCTGCTCAAAAACATCAAGGCCGGCTCCAGCAATCCAGCCTGTTCTTAAAGACTCGTACAGAGCTTTTTCGTCAACGACAGGACCACGTGAATTGTTTATCAGGTAAGCTGTCTTCTTCATTAGTCTTAGTTTCTCAGCATTTATCAAGTGATGTGTTTCTTTCATTAGTGGTACGTGGATACTCACAAAATCCGACTCTTTGAGTAGTGTATCCAAGTCTACTTTCTTTGCGTCGCAGTCTTTTTCGATTTCAGGTCGTGGAACTACATCATAGAAAATGATATTCATGTTGAAACCCTTCGCCCTTCTTGCGACAGCATAGCCGATCCTGCCAGCGCCGACGATCCCTATCGTCGCTCCATAGACGTCTCTTCCTGAAAGCATGTTTGGGTGCCAACCGACTCTCCACTGGCCAGTACGAACATATCTGTCCGCTTCAACGACACGTCTAGCCACAGCCATCAGCAAAGCCCATGCGAAGTCAGCGGTTGTATCAGTCAGTACTTCTGGTGTATTCGTCACATAGATGCCTCTTTTAGTGGCTTCCGGAACATCAATGTTATCGAAGCCTACGGCCAGCTGTGACACGATCTTCAACTTGGGCGCAGCGTTGAAGACATCAGCATCGATTTTGTCAGACAGAAGTGAGGCAAGAGCGTCGACATTTCTTGCCTTGTCGATTATTGTCTTCTTTGGAGGGGGAGCATATTCAGGCCAAGTTTCAGTCTCAAAGTGCTTCTTTATGATGTTTAGACCTCTCTCGGGGAGTTCTCGAGTAACATAGACCTTAGGTTTGGGCAAAGTCTCACCGGACACTGACTGTGCGGAATTCTTTATTAGCGTTGACTTATTACATTTACGCATTTACCTTAGAAAAATGCCTAATGGTCTGCGCTCATGCTAGCAATAAAAAACAAGGAACAACTTGTTAAGAATGGCCAAACGAAGCTTGACAGAAAAGCTAGGAGGCTGGCTCTAGAAAGCCTTGAATCCGCAATAACAGCTGCAGATCCCGAACAAATAATAAAATCGAAGCTTAAGATCAAGGGGGCAACCCTTCAGGTTAATCAACATGAATTCGGCCTGAAGGAATTCAAGCGCGTTTATGTAATGGGAGGCGGAAAAGCTAGCGGTTCAATGGCTAAGGCCCTGGATCAGGTTCTGGGTAGCTATGTCACACGTGGGCTTGTGAACGTACCCTATGGAGGCGGGGGCAAGATCGGCGCCATAGAACTCCATGAAGCAAGCCATCCAGTTCCTGACGAATCGGGAGTAAAAGGAACACGAGCCATGATGAAGATGGCAGAAGGGGCAAGAGTGGATGATCTTATTATAAGTCTGATTTCCGGCGGCGGTTCAAGCCTTATGCCACTGCCGCGCGGTGAAATCTCCATCGAGGACAAAAGGAAGCTTACAGACGCCCTGCTCAAATGTGGTGCAACCATAAACGAGATCAACACCGTGAGAAAGCATGTTTCAGATTTTAAAGGCGGCTGGCTCGCAAAGAAAGCCTTCCCAGCCACGGTTCTTAACCTGATTCTTTCCGATGTCGTTGGCGATCCATTGGATTTCATTGCTTCAGGCCCTACTGTCCCTGATTCAACGACGTTCGATGATGCAATTAGAGTTCTAAGGGACTACAGTTTGTGGGACAACGCCCCTTCTTCCATCAGATCAGTCCTCATGGAAGGGAAGAACGGAAAGATTCCTGAGACTCCGAAGTCTGGTGATGAAATCTTCAAGAAAGTTACCAATGTGATCGTTGGAAACAACAGACTTGCAGGTGTGGCGGCAAGAGACTATCTAAAGTCATGCGGACTAAACGCCCTTTTACTCACTTCAACTCTGGAAGGAGTGGCCAGAGACATTGGTGGCATGCTTGCTTCAATCGCCCGAGAAGTCTCTCTTTCAGGAAATCCTGTTTCCAAGCCTGCGGGGATAGTAGTTGGCGGAGAAACGACCGTAATAGTCACCGGTAAAGGGATAGGGGGAAGAAATCAAGAAGTACCTCTAGCGGCTGCAGCGAAGGTGAGCAATCAGGAAGGTCTATCCATTGCCTCGCTTAACACCGATGGCATAGATGGCCCTACCGACGCTGCTGGAGCGATCGTAGATGGAAGAACATTGGCCAGAGCGGTGAGAGAAGGATTGACCCCGGAGAGATTTTTAGCAGAGAATGATTCCTACAATTTCTTTTCGAAGCTTGGAGATCTCATATTCACAGGGCCTACTGGAACGAATGTAAATGATGTTTCAGTGGTAATAGTTCTGTAGCATTTTGCAGGGGGCAAAAAAGCGATGAATGTGAATGTGCGATTTGTGGGATCCTTGCGTGCGGCAGCTCGGAGAGGAAAGATGACGCTGAAACTAAAGAAGGCTCTTCCAGTGAAAGAAGCTATCGAGAAAATCATTGAAGAGCATCCTAAACTCGAGCTTGTATTAATCGATCCAGAGCTTGGTGATCCGAGAGTTAACACACTTATCCTTGTCAATGGCAAAGACATCAGTATCTTGGATGGATTGCAAACCTTCATCAAGGATGGGGACGAGCTTGTCTTTGTTTCAGTAGTGCATGGTGGTTAGTGCAGATGAGGCTTTTTGCTGTAAGATCGAAGATGGTGAGAAGGGGCGACGACTTAGTACAAGTCATTCTAGCGTCGATGAGAAAACAGAAACTGGCGCTGAAAAACAATGATATATTGGCGTTGACCTCAAAGATAGTGGCGTATGCTGAAGGCCGAATAGTGAACCTAAGAGCTGTTAAACCTTCTCAAGAAGCAGGGGAGCTTGCCGAGAAATTCTCACTGCGCCCTGAATTTGCAGAATTGGTCTTGCGCGAGGCAATGAAAGTCTATGGTGGCGTGGACAATGCTGTCTTGACGCTCAGAGACGGGATGTTGGCCGCTAATGCAGGAATAGACAACAAGAATGCCCCTGCCAATCATGTCGTTCTGTGGCCTCGCGCTCCTGAGAGATGGGCCAAGAGAATAAGGGAGGAGATCAGACTCAGAACCCGAAAGCAGGTCGGCGTGCTAATCGTCGACAGTGGGTTGATACCACTCAGAGTCGGCACAGTAGGACTAGCTATGGCAGTAGCAGGTTTTAAGCCGATACGCGACCGTAGGGGCGAAAGAGATCTTTATGGAAAACCATTGATGATCACACGCCAGGCTGTTGCAGATGATTTGGCTTCTGCGGCGCATTTGTTAATGGGCGAGGTTTCTGAGAAAACACCAATCGTTCTAATCAGAGATGCACCTGTTGATCTAGATGATGGTGCATATGGTCCGGCCGATATGGCAATTTCGCCAAAGGAATGTATCTACATGGGCGCCTTGTGCCATACATAGACGAATTGCTTAAACAAACGTAGCTTTTTCTCTTTTTTCTGATAGTAGGGCGCGCTCAAGTCTTTGCAGGACTGCCAACATGGCGTTGATCACCGCGCTTGCTCTAGTTTCCTAGTGTTCGCCAAATCCTTGAGCTTCTCAGTGTCTGAAAGCATGATGTTTGCATGTCTCAGAACCTTATGCAGTGACGCCCCTACAAGAGCCGCGCCAAATGCTATTACTATTCTCTCAATCGGGTAAAGAAGTACAATGGCTTTCCACACTATACTCCAATAGTCTACGCTGGGTATGAGAATCAAAAGAGTTAGCGAACCTGCAATCTGACCAGCTACAGTTGAGATCAGGGAAATCACGAAGTATCCAAAGAAAAGTCTCCTATTGCTGTCACAACGAAGGCTCTTCACTGCAGCAAGTTGTAGAGGCGAAACAAGAATGATGAGAACAGCAGTCTGAAACCAAATCAGCGGTGGGTATAGCCAAGCGGAACCAACAAGAGGATAGAATGCTTCGCCGAGCAGAAGAATAAGATAAAGAAATACTGCCACGTAGCGTTTGCCTCTTTGGATCAGGCCGCCACACGAGGCTGCGACGATGCCAGAGATGAAGCTCGGAGGAGAAATAGAGCCAGAGAACATGCCAATGGTTCCACCGAGGAACGTGGAGAATGCGCCTAGGTATGATCCAAGAATCGTGCCTATTATTGGGGCGATTATGGCAGCTGCAGTTACAGTCTGGCCTGGCAAACCTATTATTGGGGAGATCCTCAGAAAGCCGAAAATCACGTAGGCGGCGGCAAAGCTTGCGGCTAAGGCTGCTTCTCTCACGGTAAGCCTTCTACGAATGAGCAATAGGGCAATCCCCAACCTTGCGTGTGGAAAGGTAATTATCTGGAATTGTTTATAAATAGGGCAACTATGCGAAGCAGAATAATCACTCTAACGACTGACTTCGGATTGAGAGATTCTTATGTTGCTGAGATGAAGGCAGTGATTCTGGGCATAGCGCCCGATGTGACAATAGTAGACATAACACATGAAGTGGAGAAGTTCAATACTAGAATGGCTGCGTATATTCTGGCTTGCGCGTCGCCGTACTTTCCTAGAAAGGCGATTCATCTCGCAGTCGTAGACCCTTACGTAGGGACAAGGAGGAAACCACTGCTAATAGAGACTAATCATTGCTATCTTATCGGTCCTGACAATGGCACATTGGCGTTGGCTGCAGAAAACCAGGGAGTCCATCGGATTTATCAGATCACGAATGAAGAACTCATGCTACCGAAGGTATCTCAAACGTTTCATGGAAGAGACGTTTTCGCACCTGCTGCTGCCTACTTAGCACGAGGGTTGCCCCCAGCTCAGTTTGGCCCTGAAATCCATGGGATCACAGAACCTGGTTTTGTCACAATCGCAAGAAGGAAGCGTGCTTTGACCGGTGAAATCATCCACATAGATGGTTTTGGCAACATAATAACAAATATTGGGCGGAAAAACCTCAATCATCTGTCAGACAAGACCGTTGTTGACGTTGGACTTGCGGCTGCTAGAATGAGAATCAGATTCTGCAAGACCTATGCGGAAGTGGGTCCACAAGAACCGCTGGCACTGATTGATAGCCACGGCTTTCTGGAATTCTCCTTGAACCAAGGAAACGCAGCGCAACTTATGAAAGTAAAAGTGGGGGATCGAGTCACTATTTATGACTCTTGAATTCTTGTGTGGCGAATTGATCAAATCTGCTTGTGCCTTCGGTAGCGTTTACCTTTACGCGCCAGGGTCAACCCATGTGTAGTGACAGATATTGCACCCGTAGCTTACTCTTTCTGTGCTGAAGCTCCAGTTGGAGACGCTTAGTGAGTGGCATTTTGGGCACATTTCGTCTCGTAATTCCGGTATCTCGGTGGCAAAGTGCTCAATCATGATGTTTCTGAACAGGACAATAGTGTTCGATGCGGTCTCTATTGCTCTATTGGCTTTTTCCTTTTCTTCGGGCGATATTCGTAGTCTATCGATTAGCGGATATATGGAGCCTGTTTTTGCGTAATCTATAGCTTTGATGGCGTCGAGAGCGTTCTCAAATTGGGTTTTCTCATCGCCGATAAGCCTTCTTGAAAGCAATCTTAGGGCTTCGACTTGGCCAGCTTCGGTGTCAGGTTTCTCGCCGTAGCTGTGTAGCAATGCGCGAGCTATGTTCTCGACGCTCGTGCAAGCGAGTTGAATGGCTGTCTTATAGTCTGATCTTCCCATGCAGCCCCTTGCTGTCTCTAGGTTTCTCTCGGCCGTTGCGGTCAGTCCTATTATCGATTTCCGCCAATTCCTGACAAGCGTACCAGCGTTCCATTCGACTCCGCCGGTTAGCCTTAGCACTGGCGGTTCCGTACCTACAGGGTGAACTATCCTTGGACGTACTTGATTTGGCAAGATTGCTGGAAAGGGAGTCAGGTCTTGTGAAAGTAGGCTTGTTCGGCTGTTGCCTGTCGGAGCAAACCATCCCCAAGGTCCTATAACCTGGTTGAAGCTACGACCACGGTCAGCGGTGGCAATCTCAACGGTTTCTTCGTGGGCTTCATCTATGGTCCGCATTTCTTTCCAAATTGATGATTCGTAGGCTATCGCGAGCAGAAGACCTAGAATAGAACCGATCAGGATCAAAACAGATATCATACTCTTCACTTCTTTCAGTTTGTTCAGCCTGGATTATGAAGTGTCTGATTCCCTCTGGTACTGCTGCAATAGATAGTATCTTTTCAATTGCTCTAGGAACCTGTCAGGCGGCTCTTTTTCGAGCCGTTCCCTTTCTTTGGTCACTCTAATCCTGGCTGCAAGCTTAACATATTGACCAACCAGACGCCTTAGCAGAAATTCAAAGGCGTAAGGATCGTTTTTCCTTGCCTCCTCCAATTGATCTCTCAGATGTTGGCATTCGTTTGCGCCTATAACTCCAAAGTGCCTCCGCATTTCCTCTTCAAGGAAATCCTCAAGGCTTGCATCTTGGACAATTGGATGTCCATACCCAGCATGGCGCATCTGCTCCATTACAATCTTCTCGACTATAGGCATCACGATATCTCGAATGACGATTCTGCTCAATGAAGCTCCTCCTTCACTTGGTCGAGCATTACGACTGCCACATTGAGCCTTCTAGATCGCATTTCGGTTCCTCTTTCTTACCCCAAGGATTCTTCTTGAATCTCGATCTATTTCATTCTCCATTTTACGTAGAGGTCTGTTCAATCTCATTTCATCCTTCTCCTCTAAAGCGTGTTGCACCAAAACGAAACAGCGCAAGCTGCATTTAAACGTTACGCAAGTTATATAAGCCGTGGAGCGGAAGTGTAACACACGTCCGTCGGAGTTGAAGCATTGACAAGGACTCGCGAACATCAAACAATCCGGGAAAGGCTTGCGAATATTGAGAAGAAGATAGATGGCTTGCGCGTACATGCGCTGGAACTGGACACTTTGTTGAAGCACCAAGCTGTCCACCCTCAAAGGGAATTACATGTGCCAAAAGCTCTGGCTTCGCTGCCGGAGCATTTGCGAAGGACTGCTTCAACAATCGCGACGATGGGCCAATCGACTGCTGAGCAAGTTGCCGCTAGAACAGGAAGGACTCGAGCGGCAGAAAGTGACTATCTCAATCAGCTTGCAAATCAGGGTTTTCTGAGGAGAGAAAGGCGCGGGAGGGAGATCTACTTTCTCGTGTTTTCGCTTCACACGTTTTGTATTCGTTGTGGTGCCCGTGTGCCAATGACTCTGAGTACATGCCCGACGTGCGGGATGTCCTTTGAGATAGGGCAAAGATGATCTTTCAAAGTAGCTGCTTCACGAATGAGTTGTAACTACCCAGCAGTTCCTTGGATACTGACAAATATGGAAATGCATGTTTTGCTTTTGAGATTTTGTTCGCTATCGTGGACAAAGACTTGCCTTTGGAACGCAAACGACGCTGTTGCTTACGTTTGGCGCGTGCTATGCCTTATCGCTCTTGGCTAGGTCTCGGAGTCTAGCTATTCCATCTATTTCAGCAATGAATGTTTCAACACTCTTTGGAACGAACTTCTGCCAATCTTGGTTCGTTACCATTCTTTCCCTTATTTGGGTTGATGAATAAATCTTTCTTTCGATAAATGGCACCGTCCTCACTTTGTATCCGGCTTCTATGAAAAGCCTGCGTGTTAATGGTTCGTTAGAGTAGACCGCGCTAAACGGTGGGGTGTAACCTTCAATGGCTGAAACCCACATCATATGCAAATGCACGTCTGCGATTGGGATGATCCAAATGCGAGAATCATCTATTCCCGCCTCTTTCAAAGATTGGCGGATCATGACCAATCTCTCACCAGCAGTAAATGGATCGTTGGGGTTATGACTATACTGAGCGCTACCTATAACAATTATGAGCTCG
>CAZDNV010000012.1:0-29074 GCA_964506875.1 uncultured Candidatus Bathyarchaeia archaeon | reverse complement strand
CCAACATTGGCCTTATTGGCTCATTAATCGAAACTTGAAACCTCCTTATCCCCTCAAGGCCCTCCAAAGCGATTGTGCGAGCGACTCTTCCAAGATCCGAAGAAATATTGTATGCGCGTTCAATCAGTTCACGCGCTTCTTTGCCACCTCCATACGCTTTTGCCAATGCATCAAGAACAGTCATGTCAGCAATTCCTAGGCGCAGATTTCCAGTCGCGGTCCTAATAACATACTTGGCTTCTATCGGGGTCGCTGACGACAGAAGCCCTGCAAGAAGCGCCAATTTGAGGTCAACTGCTCCCGACCCTGAGGCCTTGGCGATCTTGTCTAGAATCTCGTAAACTCTCTCAACGGTTAATGGTTGCTGAAAAAAGGTCGCTTGCTTCTTTCCAGCCATGAACTTCGCGGCAGTTTCACCGATGTCCCCTGTTGTGCCTACGTCCTCTTCGACTTCACTTTCTCGCCTGCCAGAGGCCCTTGCAACAGCTTTTGTTGCCAATTTCTCAGCCACTCCAATTTCAATGCCTACAAAGTCAGGATAGATTCTCCCTTGTGTAAGATACGCTACCTTGTCTATGGTTTCCCTTGGTGTAGCCTTGAGGAGGTCAACCAGCAAATCAGTCATTTCCAGTCTCTTGGTAGTAGCTTCGATTTTCTCATAGGCTTCAGCAATCGTGCTATATAACATCGTCCAGACCTGAGTGATAACATACTTATGAACGTATTAAAACAGAGTGCAACGCCTGGACATGGATTGAACTAGTCTCCCTTTTCTAATATATATCATAATGCATGATTTCGCTTAGAGGTCGCCTTCTACGTGGCGAGGGGGATTCGGCTGAACGACCAACTGGAATCAGGGCTACCGGTCTTGTGCCCTCAGGGGTCTTTAATGCCTTCGCCACTCTGCTTTCATCAAATGCTCCAATCCAGCAAGTGCCCAGATCAAGCGAGTCTGCGGCCAAAAGGATATTCTCTATTGCTGCTGCCGTGTCCTGAATGCAGTACAGTGTCTTGCCTCTTGCACCATATCTTTGAGAAGAACGATTTTCATCTGCACAGACAACAATCACCACGTCAGCTTCTTCAATGAACGACTGTCCAAAAGCAGCTTCCACCAGCAAGTTCTTGATCTCAGGTCTCCTGACGACGATGAACTCCCACGGTTGGATGTTACCTGCAGAAGGTGCCCACCGCGCCGCCTCAATGAGCTTCTCCAAGGTCTTCTCTGGGACATTCTCCTTCTCGAAGGCCCTTATGCTCCTTCTTCTCTTAATCGCTTCAATGATTTCCAATTGTACACCCTCAGTTGCCAACTCAACAGTCTACCATGCAAAAGCCTTAAGTCTTGTCTTACATTCCAGAAGGACTTGGATGATGAAACCGAGAGTCAATAGAGCTTAAGCAGTGATATGACTCGACGGGCAAACTGACACTTCCTATTGCAGAAGGCTTATCAACAAAAAGCACGAGTCAAAATGGAAGCCACTCACAGGCTGAAGAACAAAACATAAATGGAAAGCATGGATTTGCCCCGCCCCAGAATTATTGGATCTTTGGACAATCTGTCATCAAAAAAAGCTGTTAGGTACAGCGTGTACTTGGCGGCAGTAATAGTATTCTTGATATTGATCTTGATGCCGCCAATACTAGGAATAATCATCAAATGGAGCACGATGCAGCAGGTTCTGAATAGGCCCGACCTTATGGGTCGTGCACTCAATGCTATCAGCAACTCGTTCATGATAGCCCTTCTTGTTTCGGCCTTGGATCTAATAACTGGAGTTCCTATGGCATGGCTAATCACTCGAAAGCGTTCGAAATGGTTAAGCTTCCTCGACACATTATCGGACATCCCATTCATAGTGCCCACGGCAGCACTAGGATACTCTCTTCTTCTGTTCTGGAACAAGCCCGAGGGAATATCAGCGCTTTTCGGCAACTCGATTGTGTCCCCCGGCTGGCTTCTCGTTCTATTGCTTCATTTCACGTTCTCCTATCCCGTAGTGGTCAGAGTGATAGTTGGTGCACTGCTTGACTACAAGAAGGAATATGAACAGGCCTCTAGAACTCTTGGTGCCCCACCCTTCACAACGTCAAGAACTGTGACCTTTCCGATTGTAAAACCATCATTGATTGCTGCTTTTATTCTTGCATTTTCTAGATCGATTTCTGAAACTGGGGCCACTATGATGGTTGCTGGAGCCTTTTTCGAAAACGGCTCAGTTTTCATCCAAAACATAAAGGCAGACCCGGTAGTTGGCGAAGGATCTACAGTCTTTGCCAGCTTCATTCTTATAGTCATCGCCTGCAGCATATTTATTGCAGTGAGAGTCCTTGGTCCTCGACTGAAATTGCCTGTAAGGAAAGTCTGGCCTGCTCATGAAAGAAGGCTAAGTTACTCAAAAGCGACATCCATGAGGAACAGCGTGACTCTCTTGCTCTTCTTCACGATTGTGCTCATCCCATCCTTGTTTGTTGCTCTTCCGGCTTTTGCAGCCATGTTCACCAGCACCTTGCCAAACTCTTTGTTAGGCGCGGGCATTTGGGGAGAGTATTGGCAAGGTCTTGCCCTCTCATTTTCTCTCGGAGCAGTAGTCACAGTTCTGAATGTGATCATAGGATTACCTATGGCGATTCTCGTGGCAAGAAAGAAGCTTGGAACATGGCCGTCGGCACTACTGGATTTGCTTGTCAATGTTCCTCTAATCGTTCCATCAGTCGCTTTGGGTGCTTCACTTGCGATTTTCTGGAAAGAGAGCTTCGCTTTCATTCCTGGAATATGGTTACTGATCTTTGCTCATTTGACGATAACGTATCCATATTTTGTCAGAGCCATGTCGGCAGCTGTGGAAAGAATAAGCATAGACTTGGAAGAAGCGTCGAGAACGCTTGGAGCCAAACCTTTAGGCGTTTTCCGAACCATAATTCTCCCATTAACCAAGTACTCAATATTCTCTGGTGCGATAATGGTTTTCACCAGGAGCGTGAGCGAGACTGGCGCCACTGCAGTAGTTACCGACTTACGAACAGCGCCTATAGTGCTGGTCAACTGGGTTAAGAATCCATCGCGATTCACTTCGCTAGACATCGGATTAGGCTGCAGCTTTCTAATACTGATATCATTCATAATACTTCTGACATTAAGGCTAGTCGTTAAGGAAAAAGGAAGGCACTAGTATGACTAATATATAACTCGCAATTCATGAACTAGACTCCAACTGTGATCTCTTTGAAAGGTGAAGTGACAAATGCCTGATGTCCGCATCGTCAACGTCACAAAAAGATTCGGAAAGCTAACTGCTGTGAACAATGTGAGTCTTCACGTCCATGACTTGGAGTATTTTTCGCTTCTTGGTCCGAGCGGGTGCGGAAAAACCACGCTACTCAGGCTGATTGCAGGACTAATCCAACCTGACGAAGGCGAGATCTACATAGGGGAGAAATCAGTCAATGATGTCCCTCCAGAAGACAGGGACATAGGATTCGTTTTTCAGAGCTTCGCCCTATTTCCGCACATGAACGCTTGGAATAATGTGACTTATGGTCCAAGAGTAAAGGGTTATGACGCGAAAAAGGCTGAGACTATTGGACATGAAGTGTTAGAAATGGTCAGACTGCATGAACGCCTGGATGCCTTTCCAAGCGAGCTCAGTGGCGGAATGATGCAAAGAATCGCTGTCGCCAGAGCATTAGCGGCAGGCGCTAAGCTTCTGCTTCTTGACGAACCTTTGGGACAGTTAGATGCAAAAGTGAGAAACGAGCTGAGATACGAGATACGAAAAATGACGAAAGACCTAGGATTAACTGCTATCCACGTAACCCACGATCAATCTGAGGCCATGGCCATTTCGGACAGAATAGCCATCATGAAAAAAGGGAAAATAGCGCAAATCGGCACACCAGAAGAGCTTTACATGATGCCAAAGAACATTTTTGTAGCTCACTTTATCGGGGAATCGAATTTCCTGGAAGGATATATATTCGAAACAAGCGAAAAAAAGGCGACAATAGAGTTACGAGGAAGCATAAGAATTCAGACTGTCAAAAATGAAGCAAGAAAGGGCGAAAAGGTAATTGTAGCGATAAGACCTGAAGCTTTCACATTGGAGAGAGAAAAAGAAGGAGACAGGAATCTGTTATCGGGCATTATAGAAAGAGTCACTTTTGAGGGCACGAGCATACGTTATGAAATTCGGCTTGAGAACCAAGATCTGATTGTGGTGGTCAAGCCCTCCATGATCGGAGAATGGTTAAGCATGGGTGAAAAGGTGACTGTGAGCTTCTCTTCTGATAAGACACATGTTTTCAGGTACCCCGAAACAGGACTGAAGGAGGAAATCGCCATTGAGTGAGCTCATAAAATGGTTTGAAAAAAGAAAGGAAACAAAAGCCATGACAACGATCCAAAGGCACCTTGCTTTGGCAACAGAAATAGTCGAGGACTTGAAGAAAGCGATCAAGGCAGCCGTGGATCAAGACATCGAAGAAATGAATAAGTGCATAGAAAGAGTTGCTACCAGCGAGAAAGAAGCAGACGTACTGCGACGAAAGGTTATGGACGATGTCTCAAAGGGAGACTTGCCGCCCACAGACAGGGAAGACCTGATGGATCTTGTCAAGAGAGTCGATATGATTGCAGACTGGAGTAGAGAATCCACACGCATACTTGGCGCCATTTCGATGGACCAGACCCCCAACGTCATTCAGAAAGAGATGATGGATATGGTTGAAAGCGTGAAACGACGCACTAGTTCTCTTCAGAAATGCATGAACAAGATGATGACGAAACCTGATGAAGCCCTCCAAGCTGCAGACGCAGTAGAAAGAGAAGAGGAAAAGGTCGATGATGTGCACGAAAAGGCCAGGATGCTAATAGGAAAAGAAGATATGGCAAGGGCTGGAACGGTAGTCTTAATAAGCCAGCTTTTCGAAGCCATAGAGATGATCGCCGACTCTTGTGAAGATGCATGCGATCGAGTAAGAATCATAATTGTCAGAAAATAGGTGGAAAACATGCCTGAAACAAGAATCGATATCTCGGAACTGAAAGGCGCAGGGAGCGACACAGTCAAAGAACTAGCCAAGTACATGAAAGAGAAAACGAAAGCTGAAGTAAACACTACTACAAGTGAAATAGTCGTAAAGGGCCAAGACACCAAAACCTCCAGAACCTATATACGAGTACTTATACGGAAATTTATCCATCAGCAAGAGCTAAGAGACTACTTCAGAATAATCGGCGGGAAAGACAACACTCTCATCGTCAAGGAGATAAAGATCGAAGAAGAGGAAGAATGATAGCGCAGGCTGCCTAATGCTGTTTCTCTTTCGGGTAACAAGTCATTCAGTCTTTTCTTCCCACAACGAATAGTACACCAAACAAAATCAAACCGGCTCCAGCAGCAAACAATAGCCCAAGCATTTCCTGAAAGAGAATCATGCCCAGAATCGTCGCTCCAATAGGTTCCAGCAGAGCCATCGTAGCGGTTTCGAAAGATTTCAGGTTAGACAATGAAGAGAAATACAGAGAGTGGGCTATGGCCGTAGGGAACAGACCTAAGCTGATTAATGCTAACGTGCTTTCTACGTTGAGCGGCACGACAGCAATCTTGCCCATAACAGGTAAGCTCAGAGCACCTACAACGATAGCTGTCAGCAAATACGTTGGAAGCATGATTGAAATAAGACTTGCCTGATTTCTTACTCTCTTCCCGAAATTGAGATAGAAGGCTTCAACCACAGCAGCCATCAAAGCCTCAAGATCGCCTTTCAGGCTCGTTTGGTTACCTGCGAGTTGAGAACCCCGTGCAGACGTGACTTCAGCGATCGCTACGATGCATATGCCTACAAATGATATTGTCAGGCCTACAAGGGCTTGCCGAGAAGGCTTAAGCCTAAACATGAAACTCGACACAAGCATCGAGAAAATCGGAGTAGTGTTGACAAGCACCGTCGCATTCAAAATCGTGGTATCCTTCACTGACGACACGAAAAACACTAAGTGAAGCCCCAAGAAAAAACCTAGGAGAACAAGCTCCTTCAGGTGCTTACGCAAAATATTGAGATTCAATGATCTCCTGAGAATCAAAGACAGAATAAGCAAGGCAATCGAGGCGACGATTAGCCGCCAAAAAGCAATAGAGAAAGAATCCAGATCCTGCAAGAATCTTATGAAGATTGCAGCTGTTCCGAAAAAAACGCCAGCGAATACGCCTTCTGTTAGAGCTAACCTTCTAGTTCTGATTCGCATCCGAATGCCCTTTTGCTCTGACAAGCTTGTTGAATTCATCCATATACATGCTTTTGGGTTCCTATTTTTCATTAGACTCAAAGCAGAAGCATAATCCTTTTACTTAAAGAGGGATTCATAATACAGAATCTCCGCATAAGGACAGAATGCTGCATGAACACTGAAGATTTGATGGAGCTATCTTTGAGACTTGCAGACATGGATGACACTCCGCCCGACAGTGCAATATACGTAAATGGTGACAGCATTAAGAATGTCTTGTTCTGTATTGACGCAGGTGCCCCTGAACTTCTGATGGCAAAGCATTTGGGATATGATGCTGTAATCGCTCACCACCCGATAGGCGGAACAGCAGCAATCAACCTTCATCAGGTCTTCAGAAGGCATGTTCAACAAATGACTGCAATAGGAATCCCGAGATACGAAGCCGAAAGAATCGTAAGTAAAAAAAGCGAACAGCTAGAGGTCGAATCCCATACTCGAAACTACGACCATGCGGTCGACGTTGCCCGCCGTCTTAGCATGCCCTTCATGAATATACACACACCACTTGACGAAATCGGTAGAAGAATAATGAGTGAACACATCGAAAACGTGATAACAGAGACGTCCACAGTGCAGCAGGTAGTCTCCATATTACGTGAACTGGCAGAGTTCAAGAAAGCATTGACCGAAATCAAGATAAGGCTTGGAAAAGCCGAGAATCTTGCCGGCAAAGTAATCGTCTCTCATGGCGCAGGAACGAACGGAGGATATGAAATAGCAAAAGCCTATTTCGAACATGGAATCAGCACGGTCATATATATCCACGTAAGCTACGGAGACTTGGAGAAACTGAAAGCCGAAAAAGTAGGAAACCTAATAGTCACAGGACATGTCGCAAGCGACTCTGTGGGCATAAACCCCTTCGTTCGTGAACTCAGACAAAGAAGCATTTCCGTAACCACGATCGGAGTGGTCCCAAGCTGATAGAAGGAAAAAGAAGTGAGATTGGCACGCTATCGCCGCAAGAATGAAGTAAGCTACGGTGCCATAATAGCGAATAGAATAGTATGCTTGCCCAAGCTAGCGAAATCTCAGAATTCAAGACTTCCGAGAAGTCTAGAAGAATTCATCCGTCTGGAATCGGATAACATCGAGAATGTGGAGAATCTGCTCGAAAATGCTTCCACAAAAAACATCGACAATGCGTCCCTATCAACAGAGAATGTGACACTGCTTGCCCCCGTATCCTGTCCTGGTAAGATTATTTGCTTAGGCCTGAACTATCGAGATCATGCAGCCGAACAGAAGGCTCCTTTACCAGACGAGCCAATACTCTTTATGAAGCCACGAACTGCAATCATCGGTCCAGGCGAAAGCATCGCCAAGCCTGACTTCGTTGAAAAGCTTGACTATGAGGCTGAACTTGCCATCGTCGTCGGAAAAAGAGCAAAGAACGTACCGGTGCATGAAGCTATATCTCCAATTTTTGGCTACACAATCCTGAACGATGTCTCTGCAAGAGACATACAGTTCAAAGATAGGCAGTGGACTAGAGGTAAAAGCTTCGACACTTTTGCTCCAATAGGACCAAGCATAACTACCACAGAACAGCTCAGGGATACGTCAAACCTGTTCATTCATACATGGGTCAACGATGAGCTTCGCCAAAACTCCACGACAAGAAATATGGTCTTCACTGTGTCTGAGATCATATATCATTTAAGCCGGGTGATGACTCTTGAACCATGCGATGTCATTGCAACGGGCACTCCCAGCGGAGTTGGCTTTGCCCTCAAACCTCAACCGAAATTTCTCCACTTGGGAGATGTTGTAAAGATCGAAATCGAAGGAATTGGCGTACTGCAAAACACTGTATCTGATTAGTGGATAACTTTTCCTGAGAAAAGCATCTTTCATACAAACCACTACTCAAATCTACATCACAGATTCATAAACCATATTACTGTACCATGGAACATCATTTTGCGAGCATACCCATGCTTAAGAATATTATGCAAAAGCAAAAGTCACCCAACCTTCCAAGGTGCGTCAAGTGCCACGAAAGGGAAGCTACAAGAGACGACAAGATGTGCGACAGTTGCCGCTTCTCACTGGTTCTTGACAGCATATCCGTAAGCGGCAGATAAGACATAGCAGCTTCAATGGGACCTTGCCGAATATCTAATGCGCATTTGCAGTCAATCATCTAAGTAGGGCCGAAGCTTTTTCTCAGGACATCCTTAATCTCCTCGACTCTTGCGTCTTCTTCCAGCAACCCTTTTCTCATCTGCTCCTCCATTTGAGTCACACGAGCTTCTGCTTCGCCATTGTACTCATCAATGCCTTTGTTTGTTTCTTCTATGACACGCCTTACCCAGCTGATCTTCTCTTTCAAGTCATGGTACGTAGTTACGAGCCTAAGTCTATCACCTATTGAGAAAAGCTTCCTGTCCCATAAGTGCCTACTTGATTTCCATTTCCTTTCAAAAATGTCTTGCCAGACGTGGTCTGGTGTAGAATCCAACGGAAGATCAATTATATAGGCATTGGGAAAATAGTGGTCTCTTCGTACGTTAATTGAGTCAACGTCGACAGGTTCAAGAAGATTGACTTTCTTGACCTTCTCTTTCACAACCAGTCCCAATTGCTACTTAGCTTCTCTTGCTTTAAAAGCCCTGTGCCCCAAGATAACATAGCGCGCTGCACTGCACTGTATGCACCTAGGGAAGAGAAGCGGAGGCGCAGCGCGTCACTCATGCTACTTCTTAATCGAAGCTGTGCATGCCCCATGCGCGCTTCTTGTCTTTCGCCAATCCTTAATCGTATTGGTCTCTGCAGTAGGGCTTAGCCTTCGATTCTTGGATAGTTCTTTCTGACCCAATCATTTTGGCACCTATGATGGGTTCGGAATATTCCCAGGATGCAAGAAAACGTGGGCTTTGATCTTCTGCGCAAGTCTGACTCTTGCTGCGGTCACTCACGGACGCCTCCTACGGCTCTGCCAAGAGAAAATATATATGTCAGGATATACGAAATCAGAATGCTGTTGTCGGTTGTTTTCTTGGTGATGCATGTGGTTAGAAGAGATAGGCATGACATCGCAATGGATATTCTGAGGAAAGCAACGTCAAGAAGAAAAAAGACAGAATTGATGTCCGATGTCGGCCTCTCGGGCTCACAAGCTAAACAGTACCTGGGTGTATTAATAGAGAACGGGTTGTTGGAAGTCGACAAGAACCGCTACCTCAAGACGACGAAGAAAGGTCTAGACTACTTGTCGAAGTGCGGTGAGTGTCTATTGTTTTCATGGGAAAAGAGGAAAGGAAAATCTGCTGAACAGACATTCAAAGTAGCTCTATAGTAACGTGAACTTCTTCAGGAACGCGGATGCGCATGATACGCCTCATCACTCGTTCTTCTGAATCAATATCAATGAGGCGTTTGTGAATTCGCATTTCCCATCTGTCCCACGTGGCAGTTCCTTCACCGCAGGGCGATTTCAAAACAGGAACCTTCAGCCTCTTAGTGGGCATGGGAACTGGGCCATTCATTTTGACCCCAGTTTTCTGGGCGATGACTTTCAGTTCATTGCATACTTCTTCCAGTTTCGTGTAGTCTGTGCTGGTCAAGCGTATTCTTGCCTTTCTAACCATCGCCCACCATTCCTAGGTTTTCTGTCTCCAAACAGGTATGTTAGGTATCTACTTTAGACAACTGACCGCAAATAAAAACCTATCGAAACAGATAACGGTAATAGTCGCCACGTTAAGAAAGATCACAGATGAGAAAAATGAAGCCTATCAAAGGAATACTACTGGATTTGGATGGCACACTGGTGGATTCAAGATATGCATATATAGAAGCCATGAAACTAGCCTGCAGAAGAATAGGTGCAGAAGAAATCGATTCTAGAAACGCGCTGGAAATTCCAAAAAGACTTGAGCAGAATCTTCCCATAAATGATATCGTGAGGGGAATTGACGCAAGAGAATTCCTGAGAGAATATCTTTTAGCCTACTACAGAACATCCGCACTTAAGACCAAACCGATGCCATGCATTTCAATAACGCTGAAAAAGCTTTCAGAAAAGGCAAAACTCGCGTTAATCACGATGCGCCACGTCCCTAAGAAGAAGCTAATCGAGGAATTAGACAAGTTTGGGCTGGCAGAGTATTTTGAACAAGTAATGACCTCACTCGACGCACAGAATCCGAAGCCTTCCCCCGAAGCTCTGGTGAATTGTGCAAGAAGGTTAGGCCTTGAAATCGATGAATGCATAGTTGTTGGGGATTCTGTTGTAGATGTGAAGGCTGGAAAAAGAGCTGGAATGAGGACATTTGCGGTCCTGTCTGGGATTTTTTCTAGAGAGGAATTGGAAAAGGAGAAACCAGATTTGATTCTGAAAAACGTCAATGAACTTGTGGATTTCATCAAATAGAATGCAAAATCGGCCTCATAATACTACTAGGATGGGAATATAGCTGAGAATTATTGAACAATACTATAGAAGCAAACACGAATAAAGCTTAATTAAAGCTTTAGGCTATGTTTCCAGTCGGAGAATGCTTCGAAGCAGGAATATCCAATGAACTTCATAGAACTACTATTGTCGGAGAAACTAAAAGACAAGAATCCGATGCTGGATATTCTCGGTTCGGATCGCAAGGTTCTCCAGATTGCATGTCAGGACTTGACCAACTACCTCAAAGTCCATTGGGAGCTTGTTGGAAGAGAATCAAATGACTGTGAGATCGCAGAAAGACTGGAGAGAATCCATAACGAGGATCGAAGCGAATTAGAAGAATTCTTGCAAGTTTGGACTGGAATATGGCTCACAAAATGGAAAGAGCGAGTCAAACTGTTAATAGGAAACGAGAATGTGAATCGCTGGAACAAGGCCACAAAAACACTCAGCGACGCTGAGCCTATATGGAAGACACTATCGAATCACCGTGAGATAGAAGAGATCATAACGCTCACTCTCGTCAAGAATGGAGAGATCTGTGGAACAGCGATTCTTGCAGAGAACCTTCTGAAGATGGAGCTAGGCGAAAAGAAAAGGGAATACTTTAGCATGGGCGAGCATGTGCTGAATGTTGTCAACAACACTTTGAGGAAGGCCCGAGAGCTAGCTCAATGCAAGGGACCACTGATATTCGTAAAAGTTGACAAGGGCTACTACACTAATCATTAACCGTTGATAATACGCTAGGGCTTTTGTTCTACCGCGCGCCATAGCGGCCTACCTCGATCATTTGATATGCACTGAGCAAAGCCTTGACGTCCTCCTCAGTGGGTTCAACGATTTTCTTATCTTCAAAAACTATTGAAGGGGCCGCTATTCTCTTGAACAGAAGTTTTACCTTTCCCATGAAACCCAGATTTGCCACATCCACGACTTCATACTCAAGGTTGTTCTCTTCACAGAGCTTGATGATCATGTCAACAATCCCTCTTTGATGAGTAGGCAAGGACTCAGAGTCGGATCCGGGAAAATGCTTGAACCCTGAGAAAACCTCGTCTGAATGCTCAGAAGTAACGCATGGATGACCTATGCTCTCTTTGGCTATGTAATTCAGGGCCGAAATGCCTTTGATACTGCACACGTAAACCCCAACTCTGTTCCTCATATATCACCCACAAATATAATACCCATCAATGAACCGAAAACGTTGCCGCCTTCAACAACGCGCACTATGTGGAGCCTATTCGTATGGCTGATCAGCTGGGCGGAGCATTCCTTTAGCGCTTATCAAAACATTCGCCGCAGAGACGGCTCTTTGCGCCTCCTACTATCGATCAGCGCGACAAACGGATCTTCTTAGCGTATTCGTTCCCTGTGAAGATTCTTGGTTTGCCATGAGTATCTTCTTATAGTTGCCCTTTCGCCATAGCCGCATGCTGCACACCGTTTCTTTGCAACGCTGTAAGCTCTTCTGCCACATCGCCTACATTTAATGTGAACAGTCTTGCCAGCACGTTTGCCAAAAGACGGAGTGCCCTTTCCCAAATCTGTCACCTTGGCGGTGGCGAAATAAGTACTACGTTGTCTCCTCTAACGATTATCAACCCGAGCTTTTTGTTGCTCTCAGAACTTGAGGTGTCCTCTGTCTCTTCAAGAACCAGGTTGAGATGTTGATCGAATCCCTTCAGTCTTCCGCGAAGACTCTTTCCACCTTTCAATCTCACTAACACGATTTTTCCTAGGTTCTGCTCAAGTATTTCGGTTGTCATTTCACTCATTTTCGGATCCTCGCCCACGCTTTTACCATTTTTATACCTAAACCTTCACATTTAAACCTATCTAAGTGAAAAGCCACATGCCAGAGAAACACAGAAGATATTTCTTGAAAGAAAAAGAAGCAAAAGCTCTTCTGAACCAAGCTTCAGAAAAACTCAGAGCCACCTTGGAGGCCCTTCTCAAAGGTCGAGTCGCCATCGAAGTCGATGAGACAGATTTCGGCAAAATCTTCCTTGTGAACGGTAAGCCGCTACTTGCAAAGGTTAGCGACGTTGTCTATCCGACGCTGCTTTTCGATGAATTCCTAGCCGGCGTGGCTAAGGTTGTCGTAGATATGGGAGCTATTCCATACATCTGTAAGGGGGCAAATGTGATGGCCCCCGGGATTAGGCATTTCGACGAGGGGTTCAAGAAGGGTGACTTCGTACTGATCGTTGATGAGAAGCATGGAAAAGCGATCGCAGTCGGGGAAATTCTGTATGATGCACAGGAAGCAAGACACGTTAAACAGGGTGTCGTGGTCAGAAATATCCATTATGTAGGCGACAAGATTTGGGATTTTGTGAAGGAGTCTTATCACAAGGTTTAGCCGAGAGGAAATCCATATCTGGAATTCATAAAACACTTTAATAGTCTAGTTATCATTATGAATTCAGACTCCAAACCAAGAAACACTTAAACTCTCGAGAAGCAAATGGAAAAAGGAAGAGAGGAGACATCCGCCAGGATTGAGAGGTATGCTGCACAGACCAAAGAAGGAAGAGAAAGAAGCGGCAGTTAAGGATGGATCTGCCAAGATATACTTGAAGGCAATGCCTCTCCGCGATCTATCAGATCTAGATATTGCAAAAGCCGAAGTTGAAGCAGGAAATATTCTAATTCTTAGGATAACTCCTCTTGCAAACAAGAGTATTGATGGAAATGCTGACGACGTTAAACGCGCGATTAACGAGTTATGTGAGTTCGCCGAATCCATTGGCGGCGATATTGCAAGACTGGGCGAAGAGCGGATTGTCATCTGCCCTCAGAATGTAAGAATCTGGCGCGAAAAAACACCTGCTTCAAACGAGCCTATACCTACAGCAGCCTAAAGGTTTCCAGCAAAGCCGGAGCAAACGCGTCTATCTCACACCTTCTTTGCAGGAAGTCTGCAATACTAAGACATTTTGCTCTTTCTCCGTGACACACAGCGACTCTCTCAGGCTTGGGTTTCAGGTGAGTGACGTAGTTGATTATCTGTCTTCTATCTGAATGACCAGAAAAGCCTTCAATGGACTCTGCCCGCAATCTAACCTTGGCTATATCCATTTTCCCGTCACTGTTCATCAGGGCAACTTCGTTCAGGCCCTTCTGCACTCTTCTACCAAGAGTCCCCTCGATTTGGTAGCTGACAAAGATTACAGTGTTCTTTTCATCATCTGCCAAGCTTTTGAAATACTCTATTACAGGTCCGCCTTCAAGCATTCCTGAGGTGGCCATGATAATGCAAGGCGCATCATCAATTATCTCTTGCCTGACGTTCGGGTGCTCCACTATGGTGAAGTAATCCGATTGGAATGGGTTGATTCCATCGTGCAATATGCTTTGGCGGACTTCTCTCCCCAGATACTCTGGGAAAGCTGTATGGATCGCTGTTGCTTCTGAGATCATGCCTTCGATAAAAACTGGCGCTTCTTTCATCAACCCGCGTCGCATGTAGCCGTCAAGGACGAGCATTATTTCTTGAGCTCTACCAACAGCAGGTACAGGAATCAAGACTTTGCCCCTATGTTCCAGAGTTTGATTCACTATAGCGGTCAATCGTTCCTCAGCTTCTACCCTTGAAGGCATGAGATCGTCAGGACCACCATATGTGCTTTCGGTTATGACCGTTTCAACACGTGGAAACTCAGTGGTAGCTGCTTCGAGTAACATGGTTCTGGCATATTTGTAGTCGCCAGTATAAACAACGTTATGTAGACCTTCACCTATATGCAGGTGAACCATCGAGGATCCCAGTATATGACCTGCGTTATGGAGAGTCAAGCGGATGTCTGGAGCTATGTCCGTCACGACACCATATCTTAGTGCGTTAGTGTGTAGAACGCACTCACGAACGTCTTTCTGGTCATAGTATGGCGCTGTCCCTTGCTTGCTCGCCACATCCAAGTAATCAAGCTGAAGTAGCGTCATCAAACTTGAAGTTGGCGCTGAGCAGTAAATGGGGCCATCGTATCCATACTTGTAAAGGAATGGCGTTATGCCACAATGATCAAGGTGAGCATGGCTTATGACAACTGCATCCAAAGAGTCAAGTTCGAATCCAGGATTATCAAACCGCGGAAAAGCCTCAAATGGACGTGATGAACCGGGATTGATTCCACAGTCTAGAAGTACACTGCTTTCCCGCGTCTGTAGCAAGAAGGCTGATCTTCCCACCTCTTGGACCCCGCCTAGGGCTGTAATCCTGACGTCGCCGACTTCGAAGATCTTGGTTCTAAAGATCCTTTCACCAACGGTGCGTAGTATTCTTTCTCTTTCTTTGCTTTCTGAATGAAGATAATGTCGCATATGCATGACTATTTTTGATCGTAAAGGAGGACTTCTCAAGACTTGCGGGCGCCATTTCGTCAGTTTAATGATCTCTTGCAGGACCATCCCATTTTTTCCAATGACTAGGCCTGGCTTCTTAGCCTCAATGACTATTTCTCCTAGGCTTGGGTCAAAGTTTATGTCCGTCACTTCGGCCTCAGGCGAAATTATCTCGCGTGTTTTCCTTTCAGCTTCATTCTCAGGAAGTCTGACAGAAGGGTCCGACCGGATTACTATTCTCTTTCGTATTACATTGACGATATCTGCTATTAGTCCGCTTTGCTCAACCAGGATCTCTGGTTTTCTAGTGTAAACAGCGAGAGCAGGCCCTTCATATTCTATTCTGGTTACTTCAGCTTCTTTGGGAACATGTCCTAAAATGTACTTGCTTATCCCTATTCTGTCTTCTTCAGAAACTCTAGCCACAATCCTAGCTTCCTCAACTTACCAAAAGCTTTTTCTTCTCTTTGTCGGCTAGCTCTCGATATCCTTTTTCGTCAATCACTGCAACATTGAAATTGTCGCCGCTTGCGGAATCCCGCTTCATAGTGGCATTAACGGCCTTGACGATTATAGGCAAGGCTTCCTCGACCAGCATGTCTTCCTTGAACTTGTCTTCCAAGATCCCGTAAGCTACTGGGGATCCTGAGCCAGTGGCGACGCATTTCTCCTCTGTCAGACTGCCAAAAGGATCAAGGTTGAACACATGAGGCCCTGTGCCATCTACACCACCTATCACGACTTGGACCTGCAACGGAATATATCTAGATGAAAATAGAAGATTTGCCAGGAACCTTCCTGCTGAACTCACAGGCAAAGGTCTGCCCATGTTTATTTTATAGAGTTGAGCGTTCGCTGTCAAAATGTCTACAGCCCTTTGCGCGTCGGCCACAGTCCCGGCAATCGTCATAGCTAGGTGATCATCAATTCTGTAAACCTTCTTCCCATGTTTGTGGGCCACATAGAAACCCATTGTTACACGAGTATCGGAAGCTAGGATGACACCATCTTTGCATGTTACACCTATGGTTGTGGTTCCCCTTAACACTAACTTGCCGACTGAATTATTGTTTGTCATTTCATTCTCACCCAAAATGCAAATGCCAAAGGATTACTTCGCAAGGAAGTAGCATGAAGTAATCATGACATGCGATTTATTAATATTGCGGTTCAAAACGAAATGAGCGAAACTAGGTTCTTCACGGCTCGAACTCCAACAGAAGCTCGAAGAAGAAAATGCCCCATACAAGACAAGCTGAAACCTCCAAGAAATCGGAGGCCTAAGAGCAGAAAAAGAGAAAACAATAAGGTGACCGGTACCTAGCCAATCGCAAGGCAGGGATCTCAACAGGTCTCATCGAAAAGCCTTAAACACGATCAGCTCTAGACTAGAGATAAGATAGCATGAGCTCTAATGGTGGTTGATGTGACGTCGGAGTACCATCGTACGCAGCTTCCAAGAGAAGTAATAGTGGGAAGCGGCACGATAGAGCGCGTTCCTGAGGTTTCACGAAGACTTGGTTTTGACAGATCAGCTCTCATAATTGCTGGACCAGAGACCTATGAGATTGCAGGGAAATTCGTGAAGGATCGTCTTGAGGATAAGGCAGTGGAAGTCAGCACTCTAATGGTTGAGACAGCTACGATCAATGATGTTGAAGTTGCGGAAGAACGAATCAAGATTCTGAAACCACAGGTCGTTTTCGGTGTGGGTGGTGGAACGAAGATAGACGTTGCGAAATGCAGCTCTGCTCGACAAGAAATCCCATTCATCAGTGTCCCGACCACGGCCTCACATGATGGGATAGCCAGCCCTGTGTCAACCATCAAAGGCTTCGAGAACCCTTATTCTGTAATGGCGCAAGCACCTATTGCAGTAATAGCGGACACTAACATCATAATGCAAGCCCCTTGGCGCTTTGCCACAAGCGGTTGCGGAGATGTGATCGCAAAACTGACAGCCGTGAGAGACTGGAAGTTGGCCCATGTGGAAAGAAATGAGTATTATGGCGGATACGCTGCAAGCTTGGCCTTGATGGGAGGCAAATTGCTGATGGAGAATGTTGACCTGATAAAGCAGAGAAGCGAAGAAGGAGTCCGAACGGTCATTGAGGCGTTGATAAGCTGCGGCGTCTCGATGAGCATTGCAGGAAGCAGCCGGCCATGCAGTGGTTCAGAACACTTGTTCGCCCATTCACTTGAAACACTCAAGCCCAACCATGCCTTACATGGCGAAAGATGTGGCGTCGGAACCATAATGATGGCCTATCTTCATAGAACCAATTGGCAGCGCATAAGAACAACGCTTGCAAAACTCGGAGCACCAACGAATGCAAGCGAACTCGGCGTTGAGAGCCAAGATATAGTGAAAGCTCTTGATAAGGCTGCGACCATAAGACCAGATAGATACACGATCCTCAACAAGCTTGGTCTAAGTCATGAGGGTTACGAAAAACTGGCAAGAACGACACGAGTCATATAGCCTAGGCGGATGTCCCTGTCTTCTCATCATCCTTTTTTACCGATTCTTTGACCTCTGCGGTTTCCTCGGTTTCAGTCTTGGACTCCCCCTTCTTGGGTTCAGCCTTGAAGGTTTCGGTAAACTTGACTGCTACGATTTCTGGGAAGAATCTCTGCACATCTAGAGCGATTCCTCTTTTTGCCAGTTGTATTCCTTCCAGATAGAAAGCTTCTTCAGGCATCTCAATGTTGACTGTCTTTGTTTTGACGGTAAACTCGAATTTTGTCGGATCTACCGCAGGCGTTCTTCTGTGAATGAGGGCTTGGATCTTCTCCTCTGCTGTTTCAAGCTTTTTGTTGACCGTGACTTCGTAGACAAGGGTCTTGCCCGCCAATGGAGGGTTAAAGTCAAGAAGAACTCGTCCAGCGCCTATCGCGCGGACAGTGGCCATTTTCCCTCCATACTCTACGCGCATTCCAAGGCTCGGATCTATGTCTTTGGCAATTAGTTGCTTCAGGGGAATCCGCTTCACTTTTTCCGGATCTCTTGCCCCAAAAGCATCTTCCTGCTTGATTTCTGCAGAAGTTGCCTTGGCAACCTCCATCTTCTTCAGGTTCTCATCCAGCGCTTTAAGAACCCAGCCCTCTCCTATCACCACAAGTTTCGGTTCATATATGTCTCCTTCCTTGAACAAGTGTTCTTTCTTAGCAACTTCCTCAACTGTGGTGTCGAAGACCTCACTAGTCTCCTTCACTTTCGCGACATAATCGACGATTACGAAGTCACCTTTCTGCAAACTCATAAACATCATCTTCAAACAATGGTGCCAAAGTAAGTTTTGAGCTTCAATAAAAGCTTTCGCTCTCTCAGGCTTCCCTTGCTGGTCAATGCAGGTTTTTGGCGAGCAGGACAAGCTTAATTCTGCATTCGCTTCTCCTTAACGAAAGCTAGCATGCACAGTGACAAGAGCGTCAAACATAGTGAGAAATAGAATGGCGCAGAAATGCCAACGCGTTCCCAGAGCAGACCTGCAATGAGAGAAGAGGGAAGAGCGCAAAGCCCGATTACCATTTGAAAGCTGCCCAAACTGCTGGCTCTATACTCTTTTACAGCAAGCTCTGATACGAATGTTCTCTGTACTGGGTCAAGCGCGCCCTTGTGTAAACCATACAAAACGAAGGTGAGAACTACCACCGCGTAGCCTTCAACGAAGACGAAGCTCAGGCACACCAATCCCCACAAAACATATGATAGCATTAATACTGCTTTTCTCCCAATTAGATCTGAAAGCTTTCCAAATGGTAAAGAAAAAGCAGAAGCAACAGCAGTAAATACCAAATATAGAACAGGCACGAATTGCACTTGGAAACCAAGCTGCTTCGCATATAGCAATAAGAAGGAGTAGCTGAAAGAGCCAAGGGCAAAAAGGGCACTTAACAAGAGAAAGAAGCAAAAATTCCGATCTAGATTCCTCAATGAGAAACCCTTGTAAAGTCTGGCGTCAGATACCTTTTTCTCTTTTATCAATGCCAAAACGAGCAAGGCCCCAACTGCTGAAGGTATCGCAGCTATCATGAAGAGGTTCTGATACCCCAAGAATCCTAAGCACAATATGCAGACTATGATTCCACAAACAGCGCCCAGATTGTCCGTTGCCCGCAGCAGCCCGAAGTTCTTGCCTCTGTTCTCTTGTGTAGATATGTCGGCGATTATGGCGTCTCTAGGTGCTCCTCTCATTTTCCCGGCCCTGTCAAGAATTCGAAAAGGAATCAGATGCTGCCAGATGGTTGAAAATGCGTAGCCGATTCTCGAAGATGAGCCAAACAGATAGCCAGTCCAAACGAATATTTTTCTTTTTCTCGTCCTATCTGCTGCATAGCCAGACACTGCTTGCGACATAGACACGATTGCTTCACCGAGCCCATCTATAAAGCCAAGGGCAGCCATGTCAGCTTTCAAGACAGTCGTAACGAACAAAGGCCAGATCGGATAGATCATGTCTGACCCGAAATCGTTAAGAAAAGAGGCTAGAGCAAAAGTACGAATCGTCTTCTTCGATTCTTCTTTATCCATCGAGCTGGCCATCCGAACCCGACTCAAACAGAATCATGTGACTGAGCTTAAGTAGGCGTCACTATTGAAAAAGGTAACCTTCAGAAAAAGAAGAAAAAAGGAGAGGTCGGAGCTATTCTATTCCCCATTTCTTGGTGATCTTCACGATCAGGAAGATCACGAAAGCGACAATTACGAAGGTTATCAGCGCCGTTAGGAAATGGCCATAAAGGAAAAGCTGGCTGCCAATCTGATAATACTCGCCTGACAGGTTTCCTATGGGCAAAGCAAGGCCAATCAAAGGCATTATGAAGTCTGAAACCAATGCTAACACAAGCTGTCCTAGATAGATGGCTATGATGAAAGCCACTGCAAGACCCATTACCTTGTACTTGGACAGAAAGCTCATGAACTCGGCCCATAGACCTTGGGGGGCGACTGCAGTTGGTGCAGGCTTGACCTCAAGAAGCGTTCGAATGCGGCGCAACTCTTCTAACATTTCGTCCTCCTTTGTCAATTGATCACCAACCATGTTGTTCGTTTATAAGTGCTTATAAGATTTTTTGACTATTATGCCAACTAGACCACACTTTCATTCGCTACTCTCCAAGAAACATGAGATGGCGACACTAAGCTTAGGCATTGACGACCAACCTCTAACGCTTGTCAATGTGATGGTTGCCCTCAGACATCTCGGGTATTGCCTGAAGTGCCTCATCCACGACCTGGATCGTTCCTCCCAGTTGCCTGATGTATTTCTCGAAGCTCAGGGCCTTGAATACTGCTACGCCTTTCTCGGTGATGGCGTAGATCTTTCTGTTGTCTGATGCTCTTTCTTCAATAAGACCATTCTCAACTAGGAAGTCTAACCGTTTTGCCAACAGAGCATTATTCAGACCTGATCTATAAGTCAAAATCCTAAAAGTCAAAGGCTTGCCAACAAGAGCCGCTAGAATGCATTCATACGACTCCAACAATGGCTTCTGCACAACCCTTCGCCGCTCTCATAACTCTCCGTACACAGCAGATAAATCGGTTGTGAATTTCGAATCTTCATCTGCAACGCCAAAGCCCTATCAATGAAAACTGGAACGCCTGACAACATACATCAGCAACCTATATTACCTTCCATCATGTAACTTGAAAACCCAAAAACTTGACAGATCCACGTGTCTGGATGGACCAAATATTGAACAAGAAAATCGAAAAACGCTCATATGACAGTAATAGTAGCAGAGAACGGAAAAGAGAATGTTTGTACCACCCAGCCATGGAATGCCCAACACCAAACGAGCCATGTGCGTTCAGCAAAGCATCTAGGGAAACAAGCAATAGAGCCATTTGTTGATGAAGATATGGGGCGTAAGAGAATTGGAGCAAGACACGGAAAAGAAAGGGATTCTGTCGAAAGCCATGAATCTTGCTAATCTGATTGGCTATCAAGAAGCTTCTGTGGTTAGCAGAACGCTGATCGATAAGAAGGCAGGAACCGTAACCCTATTCGCATTTGATGAAAAGCAGAGTCTAAGCGAACACACAGCGCCTTTTGACGCCCTAGTCTGCATCGTTGAAGGTGAAGCAGAAATAGTCATTTCAAATAGGAAACTGCATGCCAAGCAAGGAGAAACAGTAATATTGCCTGCAAACAAGCCTCATGCCTTGAAAGCAATCAGCAGGTTAAAGATGCTCCTGATCATGATTAGATGATGCAATCTTCGTGACGCAATGATCAACAGGCACGGTTTGGCTTTTGCATAAATTCTCAAAATGACTCAGTCCCAAGTTCAGCAGGAAGGGCCTGATTAGGGGCTTGATTCGCCGAAGTGCTGGGCCATTTCGAATATGTCATCCACGCCAACGAAGTCATCATTGCCTAAATCGTAAATGGGGTTCCACCCTAGATCACTAGGTTCGGTGGCAAAGTGCGCTGCGACTTCGAAGATGTCGTCTACTCCACAATAGCCGTCACCTGTCGGATCGTATCGCCAGCTAATGTATAGGGCACCGTAGGCTCGCGTATTATCTGATATATGTTCTTCGCCTAAAACAGGTTCTGCATAGGCCCAAATGGCGTGGTTGCCCAAGGAAAAACCAGAGGTATTCCAAGTGAAAGTAATGGACTCTGAAGTGTCATTTTCCAGCATGACTACCTGAGACGTCATAATAGTGGTGTTAGCGTAAAGTGTGACGTTGAAGGTTTCTGTGAACATGCCTTGATTTGTTACTGTGACATTCACGTCTAATGATGCGCCCTGGCGAACTATCGGATACGAGGTTTTGATGTCGGTCACAGCTATGTCATAAGCTTCGGTTATCGCCCTGCTTATGACGTAGGTGAATACTGGTAGCCAACGTTGGATTGTGGCTTTGATCTGGCTAGGATCTGGGTTGAAAGCTTGAGTTATCCCGCTTTCCCACCACGTGTTCGGTTCAGGGCCTGGCTCATATCGCCAAGCACTGTCATTTGAGTAGATCTCGCAGGTCAGGGAGAAGGTGCTTCTATTCCCGTACATCCAATCTTCCCACAATCCAGAAGAGGTATATAATTGAGCACTTTGTTCCCAAGGTGCTTCTACAAGGTTTGAAATGTCTGTGGCTATTCCTCTGAAGAGCGAATCGTGCAGTGTAGAAGAATGAGTGTATCCCCAAGGGTATAGTACTACTTCTGCGCCAGAGTGGAAGCTGATGGCGTACTTGAAATCGTTCTGTAGTGCCAAGTCTCTGATAGCCTGAGTCTCTGGCTCTGAGAATGGCGCGAGTCCTCGAAAGTCTTCAGCCCTAGGGTTGGGGCTCCCAGTGTCGCACGTTGCGTTCCATTGATACCCATAATTGCGATTTAGATCTACGCCGCCAACCCAGTCTTCATTGAACCTGCCATCGCCATCATCATCTCTGCCTTCCCACCTGATGAAGCAATAGGTTGAACCGTCTGAATAGAACAGATCCTCAATGCGTCCATCGTGATCTTCATCGTCAGGTGGATCCTCATCCAGTAAGCCGTCCATATCTTCATCGAACGGATGGGCATTCTTGCGTTGCCATTCATTCTGCTTGACTATGTCAAACCCGTCTGCATTCAGTGCCACAACTATGTAGATTTCGCTGTAGTTCAGCATGCGTGCAACGGTCGTGTTTGTGTAGTAGTCAGATGCTGCTTGTACAGCGAAGTATAGCGACAGCTCTGCAGTGATCGGTTCGCGGGCATGGTGATAGCCGATGAAGAGGGCTTTGGGTTTTTGATGGGTTATTTGCCTATTTGTTAACTTAATGCAATAGATGTCCTTGTTTTGCCAACTTTTGCCAATGGAGCGTACTTCCACGATGCTTGGATAAGTGTTGTTCAAATAAAGCAAGGTATTGACGATTTCGGTGTAGTTGTGGTAATGATTCCAGTCTCCCCATGGTAGAGTCCAAGATGAAGGTTGTATGAGCGGATATTGATCCTTGTTGTTTGCTTCAATGACGTATGAAGTGTCGCCTATTCCGTCGCTTCCGGTTTCATTCTGAAAAGGTCCATGAAACACGTCGCTCCCCCGCGCGCTTGCTGGTCTGACGTCAATGGTAACGGCAAAAACAGCGATTGTAAGCAAAACCAATAGCATTTCAGAGACGATTCTCTTCAATGTTCTCTTCTCCCGACAATAGCTAGGGAATACCTTCAAATATGATTTTCGTTTCGCCAGAAAACACACTTCACCGAACTACAACAACCATGAAGCTGTTCCAAACATTTGGTTTTCGATCGAACGTCGATCACCTTCTGGGACCACTATATTCAAGTCAAGCTAAATCCCATGTTTCGGTTTCTGTTTCACTCTACCTTAGAATGGGAAAAGAAATAGGAGAAAGCGGGTTGGACCTATTACGGAAAAGCCTTGCCAAAGTTACTTACTACAGAGAATACGTCGTCTACGCCTATGTAATAGTCTTCAGTTATGTCAGCGTCACCGTTCCAGCTCTGATCCCCAGGTTCTGAGCCGTAAGCAGCTGCTACAATGAGGGCATCGTTCAAGTCTACATGCTTGTTACCATTGACATCTTCTTTGAAGATTATCTTAATGGTCGATCCATCGCAGAAATTGTCAGCAGTATCCAGTTCTCCCGGGCATATTCCTAACATGGCGCTCAAGTTGAACATCCCATAGGCCCCCACAGTCTGCCACGGCAAAATCATGATAAGCGTATCTTGAGGCAAAAGCACGACTCTTTCGGTCACTACCAAGCTCGAATTGGCATAAACATAGATACTGAGATTAACAGGCTTTTCGCCTTGGTTCTCAACGGTCACGTAGATGGTCACCAACGATTTTGGCTCGACTCTTGGCAGGGTAGTAAACATGGAGTCTACAGCGACGTCCCACTTCGGAAAAGCCGTGTTCGCGTCTCTTTGAAGCAGGGGCAAAGCGCCATCAATGATATCATAGTAATGAGTTGGAGTCTGCTTTGCCCATGTTACGATGTCCTCAGTGACGTTCTTCGCGTATTCGAAAGCCTCTTTGGCTGAAAGCCAGCCATCGCCGTCGGTGTCTTCCGCCTGCATGAAAGCTTGGATTAGCCCTCCTGTAAAGATACCCGTATCAGCACCGTATGAGAGTTGATCTTTGGTTGATGAAGCAAGAACATTGCTTCTCGGTGAAAGCTCGGTCCAGAAACCAGCAGAGCAAGTGTCCAAAATGAGCGTGAAACATTCTTCGGTCAGCGTTGAATTTAGCATTTCTCTCAAATCCCTCGGAGATATCCCACAGAATTCTGAATGAAGAGGAGGAGGCCAGTTTGAAAC
This sequence comes from uncultured Candidatus Bathyarchaeia archaeon, assembly GCA_964506875.1. Taxonomy (GTDB): domain Archaea; phylum Thermoproteota; class Bathyarchaeia; order Bathyarchaeales; family Bathycorpusculaceae; genus CAZDNV01. The sequence continues at coordinate 4,731 of CAZDNV010000012.1, read as the reverse complement.
AATACTATGACCCGAATAGTAAAGGACCACCATTTCTCCTCGCGATGCAGTTCCGAGAAAACTGGCTATCTCCTTTCTTACGTTTTCATCTGACAGTAGTCCACTCCAAGAAGACTTGACATCGTCCAGAACCTCGCTGTAGTTGTAGAGTGACAATAGATGAATGTAACTCAAGAATCTGTCCGTGCTGTTATTTCAGTTGGGATATCTCATAAGATCATGAATCAGCCATTGTGCAGATCTCGTATGATAGTCGCCGTACATTTGCTCAATCGCAAGCAACCTATAGGTCCTACGCGGAATAGAGTGAACAGCGATCTTGGACTCTGCAGCCAAGGGCATAACCAAGGTCCCAGTGACAACAGCTACTAGCAGAATTTCAGAGAATACTCGCTTCAACGATTTCCCTTCCATCAAAAGAATGACAATTCAACCAATAAATATTACTGCGAACAACAAACCTACTATAATCTGCGTGCAAAGACCACTTATCGTCGTCCCAGTCCAAAAAGGTCTGCCTACAAGTCCCATCTGCCCTGCGCGTCGAAAAAGCAGGCATTGAGACCAATGCTCGCGAAGACGGATAGGACAAGATCGAATCAGGCTTTTCCAAGGCAGAAATGTCGATCAACAGCGACCCTTATAGCGCCGAGAAACAGAAGCAAATCCAAGAAGCTGTTGATTCCACGAAGTTAGGGCACAACTAGCCCGATAATCCATGCACAATCCATAAGAACCAGAGGAAGACATAAACAATGATTCAACATGGATAAAGAACATTCATTGGCAGCGGTCTTGGTTTTCGTTCTGGTAGGAGTCTCAATTGCTTTGATCATTCAGCCCTCGAAAGCGGATGCATCGATCATCTACATTAGAACAGATGGAAGCATTGAGCCGTCAAATAAGCCTATTTCTACTTCTGACAAAATCACCTACAATTTGACTGGTAACATTAGTGATTCGATCGCCGTTCAGAGAAGCAATATCGTAGTCGAAGGGGGAGGTTACACGCTTCAGGGCTCAGGCATTGGTGACGGCTTCAATCTTACCAATGTGAGTAATGTCACGATCAGGAATGTAAACGTTCAAGGCTTTCATTATGGTATTGATCTAAAGTCAGCATCTTTCAATGTGATTTGCGGAGATAACATGACAGGGAACACTGGATTCGGGGTCAAGCTTCGAGCCTACTCCAACAACAATACTATAAGTGGGAACTATATTGGAAACAATGGCGATTATGGCATCTGGCTTTCTTGGTCTTCATACAACTCCATTGATGGGAACGTCGTAACAGGCAATTGGAACGGAATATACCTTGACTGGTCTGGAGGGAACATGATACGTCAGAATGACGCGATGGGGAATAGTGATGGAATTAGACTTGACAATGGTTCCAACAACAACACTCTTTCGGGAAACAACGTAACTGGAAACGACAGGGGCATGACATTCAGCTTGTCATCCTTTAACATCGTCTATGATAACAGCATAGCTGAAAATGACTATGGGATTTGGCTTCTCACTTCTTCGAATAACACGCTCTATCACAACAGCTTCAACAATACTCGCCAGATTTACGTCTCTAGTTCCGCGAATACTTGGGATGATGGTTATCCTTCAGGCGGGAACTACTGGAGCGACTACCATGGCGACGACAACAAGAGTGGACCCAACCAAGATCAACCTGACAGTGATATGATAGGCGACACACCGTATGTGATCGATGCAAGCAACCGGGATCGCTACCCAAAGGTGCCTGAATTCACGTCGTCAACGTTCATGCTGCTTCTCATAATCGGAACACTTCTAGTGCTCGCTATGCGCATGAAAAGACCTCATGAATAGCTGCGCGTCTTGCCTCAACTCAAGCATAAGCTTCGAACCCAGAAATGGCTATTCTGTAAATCCTCGCGTTAAGGAATACAGGTCGAAGTGAATTGGGTCACACGTCTATTCCGTATTCTGCCTTCAGGAGTCTTCGTTGTCTGTTCTTCTCGCGGTGCACGTACAATTCAAATGAGATTATGGCTGGCGAGAAAACGATGCAAGTGGCCAACGTAAAAACGGTAGGGTAGTTCAATGGAAAAGGAACGGTGTGGTCTATGAATATGGCAGCAGCTGACATGACATTCATAGCTAGTAGAACAGATGCACAACTGGATAAGGCAAATAGGGCCAGCCCTAAAGGTGTGACCATGACTTCTCCGATCGTGATGCTGCCGATCTTCAGGCCAATGTATGCTTTGTACAGCAGTCTCATAAGAGGATTCATGCTTTCGAATTTCTTTTTCAGTCGTTCCTTGCGCTCTTTTGTCCTGTAGTAGTCTTCTATAAGGTGTTTGAGTGCTTCTTTTCTGCGTTCGTCCATGTTTCCTGTGGCGATGTTGTCTGACATCTCCTTTCTGGAGTCTGATGAGCGTCGCAGCAGTTTCCTCAGTCTCTGAAGCATGTTGAAAGTAACAAAAGACATGCTTTAAAAACCTTTCAGACAGGTCAGAATGGACAAAACATCATTTTGACGAAAATGATCCATTTCGCGAAGCTAAGGCCCAGCAGATCCTGCACAGTATCGAATCATTCTCATAGTACTCGTCAGCAAGCAAAGAAAATGAGCAGATGATCCAGCCATGCCCTATCTTTATCATCTTGAAAACATGCCCGACGATGTTTTCTGGGCCACAGCTCTAGCATTATATGCGAGCGTAGAGATGGCGCCGAGCCGGCTGTGCTATTAGCAGGTTGACAGGACCAAGTAGACGTCTAATAGTTTTTGACCCCTACCCCCTACCGTTTTTTCAGCAAGAAAGGCTTAGATGATGCGTAGACGCGAAAACTTCAGAATCAGCCACCTCAAACGGACATATGACAAGACAACTGGCAAATTCACGATTAGCGTTGCCTATGAGATGGCGCCTCCAAGGCCTTCAGCGCGTAGCGCGCGCAATTCTAAAAAAAAAAGAAAAAATACTGGAAATTTCTATTCCTATTCCCGTTTAGAATTTAGAAAATCAGAAAACTAGACGTTACCTGAGCGCGCGCAGCAATAAATCGCTATGCGAGAATAAATATTAAGAGCGATCTCTTAGCCCTACAAGGGATGGAACCAAGAGGATCTGCATGCGCAAAGTTGATCTTGGTTTGCTAGTAGTCGGTCTTCCGGCAATATTGGCCCTTGCCTTCTACCCTGTATCTAAAGAATCTTCTTCTTTGGTTCCAACTATCATTAACGGTGTAGCGACATCCACAAGCGTTATTGTGACATTCACTGGACTACTTATGACTCTTGGCATTTCAAGCAAGCTTGTTGAGCTTCAAGGAGAAAAGCGTCGCTTGTATTTCACGATAGTATTTTTGGGACTCTCAGGCTTCCTTCTTTTTCTAGCCTATATTACCGAAATGATGAGTCTAGATACTGGCAACTTCGTGGAATCGTTAAAGCTCAGCATGGTTGGCCTTGTAATCTCGATTGAAACATTTGTTAGCTTTATGGACTTCATTATACTGCAAATTTACCCAGAAGCACGTCGCCCACGCGTTAACTAGGAACCTCATACTTGGATCTGCTAGCGCGCTAGGCGTTTCAAACAACTATGAGGTTAGAAAGAGGCTGTCTCGTCGTGTGCACGAGCACGCTGACACCCTAACCAATAAAAGCGTAGACAAGTACTTCTTTCACGTGCGTCATGGCACATTCCGAGGGGTTCAAATGCCAGAGAGTCTTGATCAAAGAACCTACGAAGAAAAAGCGGATAAAGAAGGTTTAGTATGGGAAATGAAAGGGCAATTTGAAAAGGCTCTTGATGCCTACGATCGGCTTCTGGGGGAAGTTGAATTGTTTCCTTCCACAAGTGAACCGGAGAATAACGAAAAGAGTGCGATAGTGGCTTACTTGCTTATGAGGAAAGCTGGAGTCTTGCTACAGATTGGGAAAGCAGAACTAGGTGAGCAACTAATGCATCAGGCGATGAAGCACGCCGAACAATCAAGTAATTCGCTGATAATTGCCAGGGCCAAACTTGGAGTTGGCGTCTTGTACGGCTCTACCAATAGGTTGGAGGAAGGAGAAAAGCTCTTGGCAGAAGCTTTGATATCTTTTAGCCAAGGTACCGATTATGACAGCAAGCAAGGTCATGGCTGGGCCCTTCTTAATCTTGGTGGACTCTACTGTAAACAAGGCAAGTGGATTTTGGCTGAACAGAAATTGATCGAAGCCATCAAGCTACTTGAGACTATCGAGAATTGGATAGGTGTTGCTTCAGCTTACGAACTAAAGGCAAAGGTTAGCAATGCTAAAGGTAACACAGTGATGGCAAGAGAGGACTTGCTAAACGCCATTTCGTCTTACGAAAAGCAAGGAATTATGGAGAAAGCTGATGCACTGAGAGAAGATGTGAAGAGAATGAGTTGCAGAGGTAACGCGTGCTAGTTCAGGCATGTGGCAAATCATGGAGTTTTGCGAATGGTAGCGTTGCAAACTCCTTCGCAAATCCCAATAGCTATACGGGCTGACACAAAAGGCAATTCTGGTGAGTAGTATACCATATGCTAGCAACCAGGGAGTCTGAATTCATTATGAAGTTGAAGGCAATGGACCGCCCCTGGTGCTCCTACACGGAGGTTTAGGCAGCCCTAAAGGTTGGTTGGGGTAAAGTTATATCCCAACCCAACCCAACCTTGTCAAGTATAAATCACATATGCTGTTCTCTCTGTTCTCTCTGTATGATTCTT
>CAZDNV010000011.1:0-29858 GCA_964506875.1 uncultured Candidatus Bathyarchaeia archaeon | reverse complement strand
GACATCCTATATTCAAAACACGAAAAGGTTTCCAAGAAATCTTGTTATGGAAAAATCGGGGAAACGATTATGAGGCATAATGCTGGCGCTTTTGCCCCGTTTTTGATTGTTGCATCAATGTGCGTTGTAGCGCTCGCGTCTGTTTCAATGATTGGTCAGAACTCCCAGTATTTGCCGATAAGGTGGATTACGGCAGCAGCATTTGTCTTTTTTGCCCCGGGTTATTCACTCGCAGAACTTGCAGCAACTCAGTTGCAGAATGGAATAGACAAGCTTGAAAGGATCTGTTTAGCCTTGGGGTTGAACGTCATTGTAGTGGCGATTATGACATCAATTCTGAGTATGTTCTGGGTTATCTCAGAATGCTCGGTTCTTCTGACACTGAGCGGATTTTCACTGTTCTTCTCCATGCTGGCAGTCAGGTTCCGACTACATTTGAGGTTTTCGTATAGCAACCTGAAGCCAAAACTGCCAATTCTGGTTATGCTCGTGGCCTGTTTCGCCTTCGTACTCCACTCTTTTTTTCTTAGCACTGCCACCGGTTTCGTTTATGAATTCGGAACAAACAGCAGCCTGATAGATCTAAGCCTGCTGGTTTTTGCAATAGCAGGTTTTCTCTCTTACCTTAAGTCTAAAAGGAAAATCTCCCGTTTCTTGTCTATAGCCGTCTTGATAGTAACTTTGCTCTTAGCAGCCAAAGCTAGGATGTATCCATCGCTCATATCATTTGGGCTGGGAAACAGGATAGGCATTGATTCTTGGGATTCCCTCGGGCATCTTCTTGACATTCTCAACAACGGGAGATACAGTTTCACTGAACCGTTCCTTCTTTTTTACAACAACGGTCAAATCTCAGCTGTACAAAACGCTTTCCCACCGGGGTATTTCAGTTTGATGGCCAGCACAAGTGAGCTGTTGGCCGTTGACCCGATTCCACTGACCAAGGCTGTCTTCCTGTTTGGAGTTCTACAGGCTCTCTTCATCTATGCACTCGCGAAAAGGCTGTCAGGCGACGACGTCAAAGCTTTACTAGCAGCGCTCCTTATATCAGGTGGCTTCACGGCAAGCGAGAATGTCAAATTCACAAGCGGGTTCTATTCGCCAATTGCCAGCATCGGACTTGCACTGGTACCTTTTGGTCTGTATCTATTGACCTTTCCGGAATCGCGATTAACTAGATTCTTCGCGATTCTTACTGCAATAGGCTTATTGTACGTTCATATTGCTTCTGCCATCATCTATGCTTTCGTTATCTTCGTCGCTTGGGTCAAACCGTGGAAGAGGATTTCATTTTCCTGGAAGCGCAAGGAAAGAAGCAAAGGCAGTCACAAACGTCCTGTCTTGCTTGCTTTGATCATTCTCGTAGCAGCTGCCGTGCCGATCGCTGATTTTTGGTTGCGCACATCTCTTGATCCCTCAGCTGAGTCCAGCATACACTATTCGGAAAAGTTCATGTTTGTTTTCCCGTTTTCCGAAGGACTGTTACTGGTTCCCCCTTTATGGGAGAATGGGATCTTCTTCGCTCTATTGATATACGGGATTGCGTCGTATCTCCTCTTCGGTTCTTCGAGCAAAGAGAATAGAGTGCTGTTACCATGGAGCCTCAGTCTGCTCAGTTTGTATCTGTTTCTCCTTGCGGTCAATCCACGGCTTTCGTACAGAATCTTCGCCTACTTGTATCAGCCTGCGTGCATGCTTGGAGGCTTTGCTCTTGTGAAGGACTTTGTGGACAAACGCATAAGCGCGCGTGCGCTGGCTGATCGTCGAGTAGCCTTGAAATCGTTCGTGCTGACAGGGCTTTTCTTCTCCATTATTCTTTTCGCAGCGCTGTCTCCTGTCTTCATAAGAACCTCATCCCCTGATGAAATGTATTTGCAGCCAGTTGATGAGCAAAAGCTCTATTTTGACTTCGCTGATTGGGCACATAAGAACCTGCCCTCCAATGGAGTCATCGTAGTGAACAACTACACGTCTATTTCAGACTCAGCTAACCTCTTGCGTGATATGGGAATAACAATGTTGGTGTCACGCGCAAACCTGAGAATGACTGACTATGAGCAGATCTCTGCGACGTACGCGAACGTGTATGCTCTTGATGCCCCCAATCTTCGCGCAGGCATAGATTTAGAACAAGCAAAAGAAATCTATAGCGGACGAAACGGGTTGTTCTGGGTTAAGCTATATGACATTAGAAGTGCTCATTAGCCAGCAAGGCACAGCCCCTGGTCAAAAGACGTGTATTTCCGACCTGACCCGCAGATTGGCGATCGAATTACTCTTTTAAAAGAAAGGCGTTCAACAGGGCCTTCTCAAAATGGACGGTGATTCTGTCTCAAGAACACGAAACGGTGCCTAACGAATTCGTTCTCGCTATTGTGTCTATCTGAACTCTCTGTGGGCGACTGCTGTAAAGACTATGCCTAGAACGCTGAACAGCACAATGATGCCGCCAGATATCCAGTTCTGAACTGGCCGCAAGAGGAAAAGAGATATTGCAGCGACCATCAATAGAGCGGCACCGGCAACCACGAGAAGGCCTCTTCTTCTTCTGAGGGCAAGGACGCCCGCTGGCAAGCCGAATATGAACCCAACCATGTTTAGGATTCCTACGCCTAAAACTGGAGGAGGATAGTACAGCGCAGTGTAACCGTATGAAGTGTATCCAGTGGTGATGCTGCCCATTAACAGAAGGACCCCAAAAATCAAACTCATGAATGCTGCAACAACAGTGAAGACACCGCTCGTCACAGGATAGCTGCTCATTGCGATTCTTGGCCTTGCCACTGCTACCTTCTTACTGGAAGAGGGGCAGTATTGAGGACCAGTCCCTATTTCTTTTCTGGACTTAGCACAAGCAGCCACGATGCATCAAAAGTATATAGTCTTGAATGTGGTTAAAATGCTTTTGCCTAGTCATCGTTATAATAGACTGAGGATGAAGGCCTTCATGGCTTCTGCAACTGCCAAAATCAGCACTATCAGATTGCTTTATAATTGGGGCTAGCCAATAATTCTCACGGTTGTATCTGGGTATCTGCCGGAAAACGGGTGAATCGGAAATCGGGCTAGCCTGTCAAAGTTGAGGTGGAATATGTTGGAACCCGGCAAAGAAAGAAGATTGAAAAGGATATTTCGCAGTGACGGACGAACAGTTATAGTTCCCATGGACCATGGAGTCACGTTAGGTCCAGTCACTGGACTTGTAAACACTCAGGATACAGTCAACAAGCTCTTGAAGGGCGGCGTCGATGCTTTCATTTTTCACAGGGGAACGGCGAAGAATATTGATGCGGGACAAGCCGGCCTAGTTGTCCACTTATCCGGTATCACGTTGCTCAGCCCAGACCCAAGCACCAAGGTTCAAGTCTGCAGTGTAGAGGAGGCATTGAGAATAGGTGCAGATGCTGTTTCAGTCCATGTCAACATCGGCGCAGACCACGAGGACAAGATGCTTACAAAACTGGGTCGAGTGGCTGATGACTGCGATAGATTCGGTTTGCCCTTGCTCGCTATGCTTTATCCTAGGGGGAAAAAAATACAGAACGAGACTGCCTTTGACGTAGTGGCCCATGCTGCGCGTTTGGGAGCGGAACTGGGCGCAGATATAGTCAAGACGAACTACACAGGTGACATTGAGACTTTCAAGGAAGTTGTCCGCAGCTGTTACGTGCCTGTGATAATAGCTGGAGGACCCAAGGTGGAAACTGTCCGAGACGTTCTGCAGATGGCATGTGACGCGACGAAAGCTGGCGCTGCAGGCATTTCCATCGGCAGGAACGTGTTTCAACACGATGACCCAACTTTGATGGTTAGGTCTCTGTCAACCATAGTGCACGGCGATGCCTCAGTCGACAAAGCTTTGGAAATTCTTGCGGGATCACCATGAAGGAGCTTTGGCTTGAAATAGACGCATCGCTATCGGAAGAAGCGAAAGACAACTTGATGGAACTGGCTGGACGAGTGTGTGACGTCGTGGTAGTTGAGGCGAAAGACGTTGAAAGAGCCAAAAGAACTGGGATCAGGATAGCTGGACGTTCAGACAAATCTGACATTGAAGTGCTGGAGATGTCCGACCTTGACAGAATGAATGAAATAAAACGCGGCGACAAAGCTGTCGCTGTGAAGGTTGTCGTAAAGGGCAGAGAGGATGAAGAGAACGTCATCAAAGCTGCAAAGCTGCCGTCTGGCTATATAATCGTTCAATTCCCTGAATGGAAGGTTATTCCGCTGGAGAACCTCATTTCGAAAGAATTGAATAAGAACAGATTACTTGTAGGAGTCTCAAGCGCCGAAGAAGCAAAACTGGCTCTAGAGACTCTTGAACTGGGAGCTGACGGAGTAGTGTTGAAAACCTCCGACCCCAGAGTGCTCCAGGAAACAGCAGCTATCACCAAGAAAGCAACCCAAGGCGCGTGCGTGCTTACGTTGATGCCTATCAGGGTAGTGGAAATCAAGCCCATAGGAATCGGAGCCAGGGTTTGTATCGACACGATTGATCTTATGAAGCCCGGAGAAGGAATGCTTACGGGTTGCCAATCTTCCGGCCTGCTGCTTGTTGAGGCAGAAATCCATGAAAATCCATACGTGGAAGCACGCCCTTTCAGAGTTAACGCTGGGCCCGTGTCACTCTACACTCTTACATCTTCCAACAAAACGAAATATCTTTCAGAGCTTAAGGCAGGAGACGAAGCACTTATAGTAGACCGGGAAGGAAGAATCCGAACAACGCACGTGGGGAGAGTAAAAATCGAATGGCGACCAATGCTCCTCATTGAAACAGAGTATGATGGGAAGAGGATAAAAACGATAGTCCAAAACGCCGAAACCATCAGGCTTGTAACCCCGAAAGACTCAAAGCCGGTTACAGATTTGAGAATAGGCGATGAAGTTTTGGCTCTCATAGTAGAAGGAGGAAGACACTTCGGAACCTTGGTGAAAGAAGAGAAAGTTGAGGAGCGTTGACTATCAGAATCTGTGTCTCAGTTGTTCCTAAGACGGTTGTTGAAGCTTTAGATCTTATAGAAAAAGCCGAGAAAGAACGTGCAGACTTCATAGAAGTGAGACTTGATTATCTAAGCAAGTACGAGGAGTTAGGTGACATTGCACGCTACAGCAATACACCCCTAATAGCCACGTGCAGATCAACAAGATGCAATGGAAAATCTCTAACAAGCACAGCCAGATGCTTGAGAGACATGCTCAGCATTGCAGAAAGCGGCTTCGAATACGTCGACATGGAACTATCCACTCTTCTTCCGAAGAATATCGCTGTCGATTTGGTCAAGATAGGCATAAAGTCGATAGTATCCTTTCACGACTTCACGGGCACGCCTAGACCAGATCAACTGCGCAATATTCTCAGGCAGGAAATCGACAGTGGAGCCGATATATGCAAAATAGTAACTACAGCCAAAATGGTCGAAGATAACCTGACCGTTCTGGACTTTGTACATAGAATGCGCAAGAGCGCAGAAGTGGTCTGCTTCGCTATGGGAGAACTGGGCAAGCTTTCAAGGCTTCTTTCCCCTGTCTTCGGCGGCTTTCTCACAATAGCTTCGCTAGAAGGTGAAAAAGAGACTGCTCCAGGACAGTTAACTATTCAAGAGATGAGAAAAGCCTATCAAGCCTTGGGACTGATGTAGAAAGCGAATTCCATACAGTGTGCCTGCTGGCGCGCACTAACACATGACAGTGCGCTTGTGCGTGCTGTGGTAGTGGTTGCCTGATGATCCTTTTGTCGGCATGATCAAGTAGGCAGCTAATGTTTCTTGACTCTCTCCCTCCTCGGCTTTTCGGAAAGATGACTCGTGTATAGCGCGTCAGTTGCCTACTTTTCTATGTGGACTAGGCTGCTAGGCCCTGTTTCTCTATCGACAACGATTCTGCCATTCTTGACAACTTTTTCAACAAGGTTCACGCCAAAATGACAGCTCAATGAGGTATGATTCGGCGTATCTAGGATAATGATGTCAGCTTTCTTGCCGACGTCCAGGCTACCAACCTCCATTGCCTTGCCCAGAGCATGAGCAGCGTTTATCGTAGCTGCTGTTATAGCTTCAGCAGAAGATAGTCTCATGAAGTGACAGGCGAAGGCTATGACCAATTGCATATTTTCGATGAGGCAGACTGGATTATAATCTGTCCCAAGGGCCACTGGCACACCACAATCCACCATCAACCTAGCATCGGCATAACGTCCCGTCATCAGACTAAAGGCTGCTGCAGGAAGAAGAACACCAACAACACTTTTTGAAGCCATCGCTTTAAGGCCCTCAACTGAGGACAAAAGTAGGTGATCAGCGGAGACAGCCCCGACATCTGCCGCAAGCTCTGCTCCGCCTAACATACTCATTTCATCAGCATGAACCTTGGGCTTCAAACCGTGCTCTTTTCCGGCCATTAAAATGTGCTTGGATTGCTCCAAGTTGAAGGTGCTCTTCTCACAGAAAACGTCGCAGAACTCGGCAAGCACCTTGCCAGCTGCTTGCGGCATCATTTCATTGATCACTAGATCCACGTACCCTTGAGTGTTGCCCTTGTATTCAGGGGGGATAGCATGCGCGCCAAGAAAAGTGGGAACGACATCGATAGTATGCAGCTGGTTCACGCGTCGCATCACCTCGAGGATTTTCAGTTCGTCCCTTGTTGTTAAGCCATAGCCACTCTTAGCCTCTACCGTGGTCGTGCCGTGCACTAGCATCGTGTCGAGGGTTCTGATGCCTATATCCACTAGCCTCTCAATGCTTGCCTTCCGTGTCTCTCTTACAGTTTTCAATATGCCTCCTCCAGAATCAAGGATTTCCATATAGGAGGCACCTTCAACGCGTAGCTTGAATTCGTCTTCGCGTGAACCTGCAAATATGAGATGCGTGTGTGGATCAACGAGCCCTGGGAGTACTGTTTTTCCACTAGCGTTTATGATGTCGTGAGCATGAAAGCGGCGAGTTAGGTCTGAGGTTTTCCCAATAGCAGCTATCTTTCCGTCTCTAACGGCTAGGCACCCGTCGTGTATGATGCCTAAGTCGCGCATTTGGATGCCTGTGCGAGGTTTTTCACTTCCTCCAGCAAGTGTCACCAGCTCTGCAGCATTTATAAGAAGCAGATCTGCGCTTTCTTTGGGTTTTCCCTTTGGGCTCCTACTCAAACACACCGCCTTTCTCCATCGCTTTGTAGACGGCGATTTCCAGCACTCGATTCTCAGTCAGATTGTCAATCTTCAGGTAATATCCAGCTACGTCAATCAGAGCCTTCAAGGGAGCCATGCCACAGAATTCAGATCCGACTATCGGTATGTTGTAGCGTGCGCATTCCACTTTTAGCACTTCAAAAACGCGATAAAGTGGTGTCTTTTCAAAGTCGCTTATGCTCATACCTATTTGTGTAATGTTCTGCTCCGGAAGGAAAGCGGCCATAGCCTTAACATGTGAGAATCCTCCCTTCTTCGCATGCAAAGCCTTTGCGATTTTCTTCGCTTTCTTCAGATCAGCAGTCCCCAAGTTCACATTGAAGCCTGCCATCACGCTACGTGCACCAGTTATGGTTGCGCCCGACTTCGGGTTGAATTCTTGCGGACCGAAATCGGGTCTACGCTCAGGTTTGGCTATGTTCTCTGCAAGCTTCTCGTAGTCGCCTTCACGGATCCAATCTAAGTCTCCCCGCTCAGGGTTCTTAGATGCCGCACCATAAAGGTACACAGGTACACCACTTCCCTTGGCGAATCTCTTTGCGAAGGCCTTTGCCAGTCTGATACAATCTTCCAAGGTGGCATGTGTCAATGGAATGAATGGAACAATATCCACTGCGCCTATGCGTGGGTGCTGCCCCTTATGCTTTCGCATGTCAATGGATTCCAAGGCCTTGAAGGCTGAATTCAAGGCGGCCTCGAGCACTGAGCGCTTGTTACCCACGAACGAGACCACGAGACGATTATAGTAGCTATCAAACGTGTGGTCAAGTAAGAACGCATTTCTGACTCTTCGGATTTCATTGAGAATAGTCTCAACTACTTTTGGATCTGATGTGCTGAAGTTAGGGACACATTCTATGGTCTCCATCATCTCTCGCCCCCAGACTTCTATCAGAGAACCAGGTTCTAAATAAGTGCATTTCGGGGCGAATCTAACCATAATGAATCTTGCCGAGCTCTCCAAAACAGGAATTAGTGGCCTCGTTGATCGATTGCGTGTCTTCAGCGGTTCGGCAAGCAAACGAGCAGCGCGTTAGCATACAAAAATTATATATACAGCCCATGTAGAAAGTGGGTATCGCTTTGAAAGGTGTTTGTATGAAAAGAATACTGTTGATGGCACTTGCTGTTCTTCTGATTGGTATCGCATCACTCTCGGTTGCTCGCCCTGCAAGCGCAGGTCTCAGTAGTCCACCCCAATGGCTTACGCCTGCGTGGAAGGACAAGACGGACACGCTTCTAGGACAGGTCGCAGCAGCATACATCACTGGTACAACATGGACATTGAAGTTAGATATCACTAACGATGTGCACAACTCGACTCTCGATCCTCCACCGCCAAACTCGCACATGGACATAAGAGTATACAGGGTAAGTGTATGGTTCGACTGGGGCAAGTTCTATAATACAACCCTCGACGTTGTCATAAAACATGATGATATCTATGCTTTTACTGTCAATGGCACAACCGAGCAAATATCAATAGCTTCGAACCTGTACTCGCATGTCTTCAAGGTTTTCGTGGAGTTCTCTTTTGCGTACAATAACAACGGAGCAAGTATTACTGAGTCGAAAACATGGCTCGCTTTTGATTCCAATGTGAAATTCGCAGTATTATCACAGGATCAGTATGACGCAGACCAAGCTGCACTGAAGTACACTGAGCTCAAGGGGATGGTTGGTGCGAAAATCAGCGATCCCGGCGCGCATGTTAGCGCGTTGGATCTGAGTCTCCAGGCAGATCAGGAATACAGTGCCGGACGCGTACCATATTCAACAGGCGATTTCAGCGGGGCAAAGCAACACTATAATAATGCATGGAGCCTATTGAACCAATCTTGGGCAACTTATGCGGCATTCCAGACGAAGTACGATGACAACAAGCTAGCTCGCGCGCTTGCAGAGGTAGATGCAATAGAGGCAAATGCTTCAGCTATTTTGATAGGAGCAAATGCTCTAGCAACAGGAACAATAATGACTTCCTTTGCCTTCGTGTTCTTCGGCCTTGGTTTCATATTCTTTGGAGTCGCAGCAATAATTTATGCACGTAGACGTAGTCCAAAAGCAGCCTAAGAAAAAGCCCCTTCCTTTTTTTCACTCTATCTACTGCGAAAACACAATCGTGACCGGGAAAGGGAGCATGATCCTTTTTATGTCCACCCAGCATTCATTGACATTCAAGACTTGCTACTAGAACAGCAGCTAGACGAGGGTAAGGTGAATGGAATTTGAAGCTTGGATTTGAAATTCCAACGTGGGATCAGATTTATTCTTTGCTGCTGAATCAGGCAGAAAGAATAAGAAGGAATGGATTCAACCCAGACGGAATAGTAGGAATTTCAAGAGGCGGTTGGGTTCCGGCTAGAGTCTTGTCAGATCTGCTAAACAATTCAAACTTGGCAAACGTGAGAGCAGAGTTTTACGTGGGAGTCGCAGAAACTCAGAAGGAACCTGTGTTGACGCAACCGGTCTCCATGGATGTGACAGGCAAGAAAGTACTCATCGTAGATGAGGTAGCAGATACAGGCAAAAGCCTCAGACTAGTTAGAGATCATATCATAGGAGAGCGCGCCAATGAGGCAAAGACTGCCACCCTGTACTACAAGCCTTGGAGCATCGTCACGCCAGACTACTACGAGAAGGAGACGAACCGCTGGATAGTCTTTCCGTGGGAGATAAAGGAAACAATTCGAAAGATTATGAAAAAATGTAGGGAAGAGGAAAAACCTATGAAAGAGGAGGTGGCAGAGCTGACAAGAGACGGTATTTCCTCCGGCCTAGTCAAGCGATTCTTGCAAGAGATTCTTGAGGAAGAGAATTGCTGAAATACATCCGAGAATTTGAAAGGCATGTCTTGATAACTGGGTTAAAGAACGTCGAAATAGACGATGTTGATGGATTTCTTAGGCTAGTTCGCAAGCAGGAAAATGCAGGTGTAGAAACCCAATTTTTTTGCCCGCTGCACGTAGCTACGTGGCAGCACTTGTATTTTGCACTTCTGAATGCATTGATAGCCTTCAGGAATGGCCAACAGATTTCAAAAAACTTGCCAATGGAAACGATGCTATTTGCTTCTGCCCAAAACCAAATAGACAAAGCCGTGAAGATCCTTGGCTTATCCCCTCCTATCTCTGAAATAGCTGTGTTGATCATCAACGAGAAACCTGAAGTTTTGGAATCGATGCTGGCAGGAATCATAAGACAAGCAAATGCAAGGGAGGATGAGACGATTCTGGACCTAACTGGTGAGAAAATGAGAATCATTCAGGGAGTTTTCGAGATCTCTGACAGAGAACTTGAAGTGGTTGCGGAAAGACACAGCGTGAAAGAAGCACTGGTCGATCTCATCATTGAACGGATGGCGCTACAAGCGACTGAGCGATAACTAGAGTGCTTTTTCTTTAGCTATGGGAAGAATGTCGCTCGAAGCGAGTATGGAGATGCCTGTTAGTCGTCCAATGACCTCAACCAACAGGATCTTGTCAGGTTTCTGCAGGTCGACTTTCCTTTCTATTCGTGAAGCGATAGTCTTGATAATATCGCTCGTATGAGTTGCATTAAAACGCTTTTCCACAGTGACGCGGTATGTTTCGCTTTCGCCTATTTTGGATCCAAATTCCTCAGCTACCTTTTCAAATTCCTTCAGATCAGTGGATACGATTCTTTCGATTGGAATTATTCTTAGCAAGTAGCGAAATTCGTAAGGGCGTTTGTACAGAGACGCACGCAGCATCTTGACAGCATCTATCGGGCATGTGCATGATTTCGCAACTACTATACCTGTAATGCCACTTTTCACAACTCTCGGAGCTGGATCTCCTATTTTCTCAAGCAGATACTTTAACTCAGAACATGCAGCGTTCTCGTTTCCTCGAGATGTGGTAGCTAGGAGGTTAAAGTCTGCAATCATGACCTCGCCTTTCAATTGTCCATTTCCAACCATTGTTTGCCTTTGTGGGTTTTACGGTTCAAAAACGATTTCAGGGTCAGTGCAGGTTAGTGGCTGTATCACAGCATGTAGCTCTTAGCCGTCGCCTCACATCATCCCATTAATAGATTCCATTGCATCGATTTATCTATTTTGATGCATTCCTGTGACACCAGGCTTAAGTTTTAGCTGAATGAGTTGACGCTATTCAGATTGCAGGAGGATCTGCCTTTGACCAAGATTCGAAACCAGCAATTGTCGTCCACGGCGGCGCTGGCGCGTGGCAACCTGAGCACACCAAAGAGGGCTTGAAAATAGTCAAGAGAGCTGCAAGAAAAGGCTAGGATATTCTCGAAAATAACGGAACCGCTGTAGACAGTGCCATGGAAGCAGAAATCATTGCACAAGAGGCTACAGAGAAAGGGATAAAACTGGCCAACAGAAGGATTTAGGTTTCCTACAACTCCATGGGAGTCATCGCGCTGATATTCATGGCGAAATATGGGCAGCTCATAACTCGGCTAACATGTGCCGGGCTTGCCTAACGCTTAATGATGAACCCACGGCTTAGCTGTCTGTGAAAATTGTGAAATAAACCGTTGAAAGACAAGCTTGAAACATGCCTAACCGTCTTCATTCTCGACAATTGACGAACGACAACGTTTATTGCGCCCATCGATTGTTCACTATGCAATCCTGAAAATCGAAGGGGTGAAGAAAGTGATTGACGAAGAAGAGGAATGGGAAGAGGAAGATTGGGACGAGGAAGATTGGGAAGACGAAGAGATGTAGAACCTGAGTGTTCAATGCACTTTTTTGCGTTTTTTCTTTTCTTGAAGGGCGGTTCTTTGGCATGTTTTTGGGGTCCATGTTTATAACTTACTGATTATGCCTTTTCCATTAACGGGCTGTTCATGACAAGAATTGCTGTACTGGATTCTGACAAGTGCAAGTTGAAGCATTGTAGCAAGTTATGTCATCGTTTTTGCCCCATGGTGCGAAGCCGCATCGAAGCCATTCGGTTTGAGAATAATAAGGCTGTGATCGTTGAGTCCTTGTGTACAGGATGCGCGATATGCGTGAAGAAATGCCCGTTCCATGCGGTTTCGATAGTTAACCTCCCAGATGAACTCGAGAAAGATTGCAGCCATCGCTTTGGACAAAACATGTTCAAGCTGTTCAGGCTGCCGGCGCCTTCTCCGAGCACAGTCTTGGGGCTTTTGGGACAAAATGGTATAGGGAAAACAACCACTCTCAAGATTCTGTCAGGTGATGTCAAGCTAAACCTGGGAGATTATGAGAAAGCTCCTGATTGGCATGGGATAATCCGACATTTCAGAGGCTCAACACTTCAAGATTACTTTCAAAGAATGAGTGAAGGCAAGCTCGGAATCTCTCACAAGCCACAATACGTTGACAAAATTCCGAAAGTGGTTTCGGGAAACGTCGGCGAACTCTTGGAGAAGGTAGATGAAAGAGGAAAGCTCGATGATGTTGCAGCGTCTCTGGGACTTAAGCAACTCTGGAAACGGCCATTGGAGGTTTTGAGTGGGGGCGAGTTGCAGCGCGTGGCAGTTACGGCCTCAATATGTCGCGAAGCAGACGTGTACCTTTTCGATGAACCGTCAAGCTACTTGGACGTTAAGCAAAGACTCGTGGTTGCCAAGGCCATAAGAAAGCTCAAAGATGACGAGAAAACGATCATAGTAGCGGAACATGATCTCGCTATAATAGACTATTTGTCTGACCAAACCTGCATTTTCTATGGTGAACCTGGCGTCTATGGTATCGTTTCCAATGTTCACGGCGTTAGAACAGGCATAAACATCTACCTGCAGGGATACATTCCAGACGAGAACGTCCGTTTCAGAAAGGAGCCGATTCTATTCCACGAGAAGCCACCCGCAGTAAGTGCTAGCGGTGGCGAAACACTGCTACGGTGGGAACCCATAACCAAGACGTACATAGGATTCAAACTCACCGCAAATCCTGGTGAAATCAAGAGAGGAGGAGTCATCGGAATACTTGGAGCGAATGGTATTGGCAAGACAACTTTCGTGAGAATATTGGCTGGACTGGAGAAGACTGATAGCGAAATGGAATTCAGCGAATCCAAAGTTAGCTATAAGCCACAATATATCTCAGCAGAATATGAGGGCACCGTCCAGATGCTGCTAATGAGCATCGCCAAAGAGAGCTTTTCTTCCAGCTGGTACAAGACTGAAATCATCAATCCTCTGAGGATAGATAGGATTCTGGATAGAAACGTGACTGAACTAAGTGGCGGGGAACTTCAAAAAGTCGCAATCGCTGCCTGTCTTTCACGCAAGGCTGACCTCTTCTTGCTAGACGAGCCTAGTGCATACTTGGACGTTGAAGAGCGATTGAACATGGCACGGGCCATCCGAAGGGTCGTTGAAAATCACAATGTGACAGCTTTTGTCGTTGAACACGATGTAGTGACGCAAGACTTCATAGCTGATCAGTTAATGATTTTCATGGGAAAACCTGGGACAGAGGGAACCGCATACCCGCCAACGAGCTTGAGGAAAGGAATGAACCTGTTTCTAAAGGAGATGGAAGTGACTTTCAGAAGAGACCCAATAACCAAGAGACCGAGAGTCAACAAAGAAGGATCAAAGCTTGACAAGTTTCAGAAACAGACAGGAGAATATTACTATGTTCATTCGCTTCGGAAAAGAAGCGAGAAAGGAGGATAGCCCTTGAACCCGGTGGAAAGCAAAAAGCCAACCCAGCAACCGCAGTTCTTGGACCGAAAGAGCACAATCACCTTCAATCTGCAGCATTGTCAAGGGTTCCGGAATCAAGGATAATATGTCAAAAGCATGACGCTGCAAGATCCTGTTTGAGGATGCCGGAGCAACAAAAGCTGTGGATCGCTGGAATTCCGGTTGCGTACCAAGGGTTTTTTCATTGAGGAGGTGCAGTTAGATTAAAGAATGAGCAGATCATATCGTAAGAACGGTCTGCAGTGGAAGGGTGCTGGTGAAAGCTTAATTGGCCCAAACGACATTTGAGGAAATCAGTGCCGCCGACTTTTTCTATAGAAATAGAGACATAGCCGGCTTCACAAATCCCTCAAGAGCCATCTTTGCAGCCATCAGGGAGCTTGTCGAGAACTCTCTAGACGCTGCTGAGAGCCTTAAGATTCCTCCAGACATTTATGTCAGACTCTCGTTTGAAGGAGAAGCCAGCGCTGAAACCCAGATATACAAACTCAGGGTCGAAGACAATGGTATAGGCATTCAGCCAAGACATGTGCCCTCGGCTTTCGGTCAAGTGCTTTTCGGGTCCAAGTACAAGCTGAGACAGCAGAGGGGAACCTTTGGCCTTGGCGGCAAGATGGCTATCCTGTATGGGCAGATCACGACGCACCAGCCTGCAACAATTACCTCAAGCACAGGCTTGGCCAAGATCTACACTTATAGACTGATGATTGACATACAGAAGAATCGTCCAATCGTAATCGACAGAAAAGTCCTCATAAACAAGGAACAGTGGCGAGGAACGTTAATAGAATTCAGCCTAGAAGGTGACTACTTAAGAGCTATGCCGAAAATTCTGGACTACTTTAAGCAGACAGCAATGGTAAACCCGTATTCGAATTTGACTTTTGTCGACCCAAAAGGCAGACTGTACAGATTCACAAGGGTAACAAAAGAAATGCCAATACCTCCAAAGGAGACGTTGCCTCATCCTTACGGCGTGGATGTAGAGCTTCTCCAACGTCTAATTCAGGTGACACCTTACAACAACATGCATGAGTTTCTGAGGAACCATTTTCACAGAGTTGGCGAGATAACTGGACAGAAATTCTTGGAGTTTGCAGGCTTAAGCCCATCCAAGAATCCGAGAAAACTCACACACGAAGAAATAGTCAGATTAATGCACATGCTCAAGAAATTCAAGGATTTCCTGCCGCCAGATGCAAGTTGCCTCTCACCCTTAGGGGAGGAGCTGCTGAAAGCGGGAATACTGAAGGAATTGAAGCCTGAGTTTGTCGTTGTTCATCAGCGTAAGCCAGCAACCTATGCCGGTCACCCCTTCATCATCGAAGTAGGAATAGCTTACGGCGGAGAAATACCAAAAAGAGGAAGCTTTCTGATCTATCGATTCGCCAACAGAATCCCGCTACTCTATGACGAGGCTAGCGACATCTCAGTCAAGGTCATAACAGCCATGAACTGGCGAAGATACAGGGTATCACCAGACATGCCGATAGCGATTCTGGTTCATATTTGCAGCACTAAGGTGCCATACAAGACTGTTGGGAAGGAGTTCATTGCTGACAGACCCGAAGTTAGGAGAGAAATGGCTAACGGCATAAGAGAAGCGGCACGTCAAATTCAACACTTCTTGTCTAGAAGAGAACACGTGGACAGAGAACGAAAGAGGCTTGGAGTCTTCAGCAAATACCTGCCGAAAATCGCGCAGTTCTCAACTAAACTTGCAGGTAGAGATGAGTTGCCAGACATAGAGAAACTTTTGGTGAGTGTGAAGAAGTATGGAGCAGAAGAAACATAAAGGCAATGTAATAGAGCGAAGGAAAGAAGTTTTGGCGAGTCTAGAAACGCTGGGAGTCAAGACTTATGACCAGCTTAGTGAAGGACGCTTTCCGTCAATCGATATGCCCAGTCGCTCAACCGAGAATATTACCTATGATCGTTTGCTTAGGCAGTTCATTCTTGGCGATAGGAAGGTTCGAAGGAGTGCTCGCAACATTCGTCATGTGAAGCCCTTCACGCAACTCATTTGGGCCGCATTTTTCTCTAACGAGCTTTCTTCACAGCGCAAGACGTCGACTCTGAGGGATGTTTACTATTCAGCGCAAGCTTACGAAATGACGTTCAAGGATCAGCAGGAATCAAACAATATCATAACTGATTTGGAGACAGTTCTAGGGTTGTCACGAGAGGATTTCAGCATTTTTCCTGAAGAACGTTCTGCGGTTTTCGGCGATCTAACTATAGAGTATACAGTACCTGGCTACGAAGGAAAAACGCTGAGCCTCGATTCCCATCCCGACGGCGTCATGATCGGGCCGGCTTTAACTTCATCCGAGTTTGTTAAGACTACGGCGGACAAGGTTATTGCTGTAGAGAAAGGTGGTCTATTTACGCGGTTCATAGAAGAGAGTGTTCACAAAAAGTATAACTCTATACTCGTCTTGACGGCAGGACAGGCGCCAAGAGCGACAAGGCATTTCATCAGACGGTTAAACAGCGAACTGAAGCTTCCAGTCTACATTTTCACCGATGGCGACCCATGGGGAATGCACATTGCAATGGTGATAATTTCAGGCTCCGCCAATGCCGCACACCTGAGAGAATTGAATACGCCCGACGCGAAATGGAGCGGAGTGTGGGCCACAGACATCGTTAACTACAAGCTGCCAACGGACCCGCTGGATGAAGTGGACATGAAGAGGCTTTTCGAGTTGCAGAAGGACCCACGCTACGTGGATCCTCTGTGGCGAAGAGAGATCAAGACATTTATGAAAATTAGGCGCAAGGCTGAACAAGAGGCTTTCAGCAGATACGGTCTAACGTATATCGTGGACGAGTATTTGCCTGCAAAGCTGGAAGAAACAAAGGAATAGGGAAATTTAAAATAACCGTATATCATTTTATGATAAAAGGCACTTTGGGTTGAGATGATTTGACATGAGTGAAGAAGGCGGGTTTGGGGTAGCATTAGCAGAGAGGTTTTTCGGTTTGTTGATGCTTGTTATTGGTTCGGTTGCGCTGTACTATGTGTTTACAAGTACTGATGCACTGGCTGGTTTCTCAGGGTTTTTTGGCTTTCTTAATATCTTGATAATGGCCGTTGGGCTGTTTTTGATAACTGCAAAGACAGAATAACAGCATTTGACTCCTCAGAACAGGATAGATCTTGGCAATTGCCTTAGATGGTTTCAAGGCTATTGTAGACGCAACCTGCAGTTAGCTTCTGGAAATAAATGCGTTTCTGATGTGCGCTTATTCTTTTCTTTCAACGACTATGGCGCAACGTGTGGCTAAGGCAGCAATAACCCCTAAAGCTGCGAGCCAAGGAGCAAGGATTGTGCCTACAAAGCCTATAGTGGCAGGTATCTCAAGTAGGACCGTGCCTTTCTCATCCTTAACAATTATTCGAGTTATGTTGCCTTCATGAAGAAGCTGTCTTACCTTTTGAGAGAGATCGTCGGATGATACGGTGAATTCTTCTCTGACTACTCTGGTTGCTTTCGTGCCACATTGATAGCAGTATTTATCATCTTCCTTCAGCTTCACCCCGCATTTTGGGCAATAAGACAATGGTCATACCAGCAACGACATATTTCGCTACACTTATTAACATATGAAGGTGTGGCTCCGCACTTATTAAGGTGATAACTTATTAATTGAGAAAGATGCCCTTGCCAAGTGCCTCTACCTGATGCTGTTTAAGGAGATGAAATGAAATGCCCATTCGTCAACCAATCGTGTGTGTCCTTGGTCACGCTGAAACGGGCAAGACTCTCTTGCTGGATAAGATTCGCAAGACCAGCGTCCAAGCTCGTGAGGCAGAAGGCATCACGCAACACATCGGTGCAAGCTTTTTCCCCGTTGACACTCTTAGGCAGCTGGTCGGATCATCTTTATCTATGGTTAAGGCTGAGATCGAGATCCCAGGTTTGCTCATCATTGATACTCCTGGACATGAGGTTTTCACGAATCTGCGCAAGAGAGGCGGCGCCGTGGCTGACATAGCCATAGTTGTGATTGATGCTTTGAGGGGGTTTGAGGCTCAAACCTACGAATGTGTAGAAATCCTCAAGACTCGTAAGACACCTTTTCTGGTGGCTGCCAACAAGATAGATCGTGTTCCAGGGTGGAATTCGTACCTTGATACTCCCTTTCTGAAGGCGTATCAACTGCAGGACACTTATGTGAGACAGGACATGGATGCAAGAATCTATGAGATCATTGGCGTTTTTTCTCGTCTTGGTTTCAGGGTAGACCGCTTTGACAGCATAAAGGATTTCACAAGAACTGTGGCAATTGTGCCCGTGAGTGCAAAGACTGGTGAGGGCATAACTGAGCTTCTCATGGTTCTCGTAGGCCTTGCACAACAACACTTGAAGAAACGCTTGCAGGTGACTGAAGGCCCTGCTAAAGGCACGGTGTTGGAGGTGAAGGAGGAACCGGGATTAGGATTGACCTTGAACACGATAATCTATGATGGGATCTTGCATAAGGACGATCTAATCGTAGTTGGCGGAAGAAATAGGCCCATAAGGACACGGATACGTGCGATCTTGGTTCCCAAGCCTTTGGATGAGATTAGAGACCCTCGAGACAAATTCTCTTCTGTGAAGATGGTTTCAGCTGCAGCTGGAATCAAAATTGTTGCGCCAGGTTTGGAAGGAGCGTTAGCGGGAGCCCCCGTTTATGCTGTTCCTCAAAGTGGTGAAGAGGAGAAGTATGAAAAGCTCATCACTGAGGAAATCGGGAAGATCAGAATTGCGATTGACGTTGATGGTGTTATCCTTAAAGCCGACACTCTTGGCTCGCTAGAGGCTATTGCGACTATACTGAAGCAGAACAATGTGCCAATTAGACTTGCGGATGTTGGGGAGATTTCGAAAAGGGATGTCGTTGAAGCTTCCGTGGTCAAGGAGCATGAACCCCTGTACGGGGTGATTCTGGCCTTCGGCGTCAAGATCTTGCCGGACGCTGAGAAAGAAGCTGCAGATAGAGGCATTCAGATCTTCAACGAGAGAGTGATCTATCACGTGATAGAAAACTATCTGACTTGGTTTAGGATCCAGAAAGAGAAGGTTGCCGAACGAGAGTTCGAATCGCTTATCACGCCGGCGAAAATCCAGGTGATGGAAGGATTCGTTTTTAGAAGAGCGAGACCTGCTATATTCGGCGTGGAAATACTGGTTGGAAAGATCAAGCCCAAGGTCATGCTTGTTAGACGCGAAGATGGTGAAGAAGTGGGTGAAATAGAGCAGATTCAGGATAAAGGAAAGGCCTTGTCGGTAGCTCAGCAAGGCATGCAAGTGGCGATCTCTATGGACAAGCCTATCGTGGGAAGACATGTTTTTGAGAAAGACGTACTATACGTCAAGGTTCCTGAGCCTCATGCGAAAATGCTTGTAGCTGCACTTTTGGAGAGGCTGACGCCAGATGAGAAATCGGCTTTAGACGAGTATCTGGAAATGATGAGGAAGAAGACAGCTTTCTGGGGCGCATGAAAAGGTAGGTGGCTATAATGGAAGTGTCGTGCCGACTCCTAGCTTCTTGCTCTTTTCATAAACTAGCTTGGCAGTAGCTATGTCCTCGATGGCTAGACCCAGATGCATTGACATGATGCGTTCCCCAGGGCTTTCGCGCCCGGGTTTCCTCCAGCTGACGATCTCGCTTAGATCGGCATATGCTTCTGGAACGCCGGTGAAATACCCTTGCTTCTTATAGTATTCCAGCTGCTCAAGATCGTCTGTGCAGAACTTGTCCATTGAATGCATGGCCTCCGGTTGCCAGTACGAGTCGAAGTCCAATGGACAGGCGAATCCGCCATTCTTGAACCATGAAGCCTTGATAACAGGTTGCGGATTTCTCAAAATGGGGCCGGAGGTTACGACAATGTCGCAGTCTTTGACGGCCTTCTTAGGTGATTCAACAGGGGATATTTTCAGCTCGTGCTTAGCGCGCATTTCGTCCACATATTCTTGCAGGTTTCTCTCGTTAGTGTCATAGGCCCTTACCTCCTCGAGATTCTTGCACACGATGTTCAAAGCTTCAAGGTTGCTTCTGCCCTGGACACCGCAACCAAGAATGCCCAAGATCGTTGAGTTTTGATTCGCCAGATGCTTTGCTGCAACTGCAGTTGCAGCTCCCGTCCTTTTGGCCGTTATCCAAGTGCAGTCCATGACGCATATGGGGAGGCCTGTATCAGTGTCGTTTAGTATGAGTAGCCCTGATATGTACGGCATACCGTTCTTCGGGTTTTCTGGGAAACCGCTTACCCACTTGACTCCTGCTGACTTGATCCCTGGTAAGTAGGCTAACATAGCATGAATGAAAGCGTCCTTTTTAGGGTGGATTCCGGGTTTTGGCGGAACCTCTGTCTTTCCGTTGGCTTTCTCGAAGAAGGCTTTCTCAACAATCTGAATAATTCGCTCCATGGGTATGTTCAGGCGCTCAACGGCAGCCCGAGGTAAGTAAAGAATATTCTTTGGTCGGTTCATTATAGCCACCCTCCAAAGAGGCGGATGGAAAGAAAACGTGCTACTGCCATGTGATTAGATAGATGTGGAATCATGCGAAAGAGACCCTCATAGGACTAGCCGCCACCGACAGGCGGGATTATTGCAAGCACGTCTTTGTTTGCAAGCTTCGTGTTCAATCCGTCAAGTGCAGATGAGCTTCTGCCATTCACAAGGATCTGTAGGAACTCTCTCACTTCACCGTTAGCGTCAAAGACATATTCAATGAAGCCCTTTCCATAATGCTTGGCCAGATTCTTGAGCACATCGTTTGGAGTTACAGCGGTGCTTTCTCTGAAATCCAGAGTCTCTTCTCTCTTGCCCGTGATTTCCCTTAGCGCCGTGAAGAACCGAACTGAGATCTGCACGTTACACCCCAAAATTCAGTAGACAGCAAGCTGGAATTTAAACTGTTGTCCAATGTGACTTGTGATTTGGACATGTCTAGCTAAAAGTTTATATTTCTGGGCATTTCTGCTTATTTCGATTAATGACATTCTAATCTGAAATGGAGGATTCGTATGGCATATTTAACGACAACAGCTTCGGGACAACCCGTCCTAGTCCTCAAGGAAGGAACATCAAGAAGCAGAGGAAAGGAAGCGCAGAGAAACAACATTATGGCGGCACGCGTAGTTGGTGAGGTCCTGAAATCTACGTTAGGACCACGTGGCATGGACAAAATGCTTGTCGACAGTCTGGGGGACATAACGATTACCAACGACGGCGCAGCGATATTGGAAGAGATAGAAGTGGAGCACCCGGCGGCCAAGATGATGGTCGAAATCGCGAAGACACAGGATGCAATGGTTGGAGATGGAACAACTACAGCCGTTGTCCTGGCTGGCGAGTTGCTGAAAAGAGCTGAGGAGCTCCTTGACCAGAATATTCACCCAACGATTCTGGTAAGCGGCTACCGCAAGGCTGCACAAAAGGCAATAGAGATCATCAACAACAACGCCACAAGAGTTGAAATCGATGATCGGCAGACACTCAGGAAGGTCGCTATCACCTCAATGGCAAGCAAAGCGGTGGGCTCGGCCAAAGAGCACTTTGCAGACATTGCAATAGATGCAGTTAAACAAATAGTTGAAATGCGTGGAGACAAGGTGCTCGCGGACATTGACAACATCCAGTTGATAAAGAAGACTGGGAAAAGCCTCTTTGAATCACAGCTTGTGAAGGGTGTGATTATAGACAAGGAAGTTGTTCACCCCGGAATGCCCCTGAAAATGGAGAAAGCGAGAATAGCTTTGCTTGACTGCCCTCTGGAAATCGAGAAAACCGAAATCAGCGCCGAAATCAGAATACGCGATCCGCTTCAGATGAAAGCCTTCCTAGACCAGGAAAACAAGATGCTGCAGGAAATGGTCGGGAAGATAACGAAAGCAGGAGCGAATGTTGTGTTCTGCCAAAAAGGCATTGATGACATGGCGCAGCATTTCCTAGCAAAAGAAGGTATACTGGCTGCAAGAAGGGTGAAAGAGTCTGACATGGAGAAGCTGGCGAGAGCAACTGGAGGAAGAGTGACCACAGACTTGGCGGATTTGAGTTCACAGGATCTAGGCGTTGCAGGCATCGTTGAAGAACGCAAGATCGGCGACGACAAGATGATCTTCGTTGAGAAATGCAGGGACCCACACTCGGTAGCTATACTCATACGGGCAGGGCTTGAGAGAATGGTCGACGAAGCGGAAAGAGCGATGACTGATGCACTGTCAGTAGTGTCAGATGTGATAGAGACTAACAAGATAGTTGCTGGTGGAGGCGCAGTGGAAGTAGAAATAGCCAAGGAACTGAGAAACTATGCCACAAAAGTCGGTGGAAGAGAGCAAATGGCTGTAGAGGCATTCGCGGACGCAGTAGAAACTATACCTAAAACGCTGGCGGAAAATGCGGGACTTGAAGCGATAGATGTGATCGTGGATCTCAGGGCGGCACATGACAAGGCAGACGGACAATCCAAGGGCATCAACGTATTCACAGGGAAAGTTGAAAACATGCGCGAAAAAGGTGTGATTGAACCAGTAATAGTCAAAGAACAGGCAATCAAATCAGCTGCAGAATCGGCATCAATGATACTTCGCATAGACGATGTCATTGCAGCGACAAAGCCAAAGGATGGAGGAAAAGGGCCGAAACCAGGCGAAAGTGAAAGCGAAGACTAACATCCCCCACGATTTTTCTTAACTTCTAGGCCATTTTTCTATGCAACAAAACCGCAGATTCTAGACTATATTCCACGTCTTATCGCATCGTAGTATGACCCAAACCGTTCCGAGTAACGGTGACGAGCCACAAATGTGACACTTCCTTACCGCGCACTAGTCAAACTCGTGCTTGAATAGCCTGCCCACAATTCTTCAATACCCCTCCCCCTAGGGGTTTTCTGTACCGCAAATGCGTATACACGCTCATTGATTGCGAATCAGTGCGCGCTCAAGTTCTATGGAGTAATAGCACGGAGTGGATTCAAAGGCGCGATAGTCGCTTCGACGAATCACTGCATTCTTTAATACAGTAGTGAGATTTGCACCTGTGGTCAAGTGGTGATGTCTGCACTGTCTCCAGCAAAATCCCCATTTTTTCTGACTCCTGGAGTCTTGATCGATGAAAAGTTTTTAAGAGCTTTCCTTTATTAATATGATTAATGGCAGGTTTTGCTTAGCGGAGATCGTTGTATGCCTTCGTTGAAGAAAAAAAATATTCAGAAGAAGAAAAAGCATTCGGATAAAGTCGGGAAGTAACGCAGATTTCGTGATTTGCGTCTAGCCCAGTTCTTGTCAGAAAATGGAAAACAGCGGCCAAGGCTTGCGAAAAGGATGTTGATGACGCCGATGGGACTTGAACATAAGCCCGCTGGAAGGACAAGGCTATTACTCTCCCTTTTCTCTTTTGATACGCGTAGATAGGGAAATCGAAATGGCGAACTGTCACATCTGTCCGGGGAAGTTCTATCCAGCCAACCAAACTTGAGTGAAGAATTATCGAGGAACCGTTCCATTTCCAGATTGCTTTTTCACTTCCAGCTCGAAGATTCGTGCATTTTCAGAACCGTATCTTTTTTCCATATATTTCTTAATCGCGTCCAAAATCTCTCGAGCCTGCTCAGGAGTGGTAACAAATTCAATGTCAGCCGACCATCGTTCCTTCTTCGTATTCTCCATTTGTAACAAAACAATCAAGTCAACATCGTTGGGCCACTTCTTCTTTGTCAAAAAGCTACCGTGTAGATATTCAAGATAGGAAATGCCTTCCCCAGTTTTCTCAATAGCATTCTAGTGTTTTTCCACATGATTTTTCTGTTTTTAGATTCCAGCATTTAGCGCGCGGGAGTTCTTTTATCTTCACTATTTTCATACAGGTATCGCATTCTTTTTCATCTATTCTATTTCCTGAAATTCTGTTGCATAGCGTTTTGGGATGAAGCTTTACCTCAATTAGCATCAACGTTGTCTTGGACTTTATCGGTGGAGATCAGGACTTAAGGTGCTGGACTTACTGGCGCACGCCATCGAGGGCACTGAAGCTATTTCTTGTTACAAGCCAAAACCCAATAGTGTCTTTCTTTTCCTCTCACAAGGATCTTGTCAAATACTGTCTGAAAACCAGCGCATTTGATCATCTGTAGTGATTTCTCAGGGCTATAATGACTCCAGAACATACTGATGCCATAATACTCCTCAGTTGCTTCCCATTCATCTGGACCCATACAGACAAGCATTATTCCAATAGACTTCAGTATCCTATGAAAACTCTTAAACAAAAGGAAATGCTTCTCTCGAGGAACATGGATAATAGAATAAAAAGCTGTCAAACCATCAAAGGAATTATCCGCAAAACCCAGCTTGGTCATGTCTTTCCTGATGAACGTAGCCTTTGTCACATTCTTTCTTGCAAGTCTAAGCATGTTCTCCGAGAAGTCAATCCCTGTAACATCAAACCCAGACTCTACCAAGAATTTCGCCACGGGAATTCCGGCACCACAACCCACGTCTAGGACTTTGGCATTCTTTGGCAACAACCCTGCGAATTCTCCCAGTTCTTTCATATTGTTAAGGGCGTGCCGATCAGCTTGATACTCTTCAGCTATTTTGTCATACGCTTTCTTGACCAAACCTCCTTTTTCAGTCATTCCTCAAACCTCTGCCCCACCTTCTTTGTCTACACATCTTCGACTTCAGTCGAATATACTTTTGAAGCCTCTTAGAAACACGTTCCCTGCTTGTTCTTCCCACTTTAGGGAAGGTGACACGAAGTGTCGACTATTGTAGTAATACTTCCTGCCTAGTTTTGCTTGCCAGTCCACCCTTTTCCAGAACTAATCTCAACTTTGTGCGCGCATGAGAAACAATAATAAGGTAGCCAATGCGCGCGCTTTTACCCTTTCCGACGCAAATGTGCTCATGGATTGGCGCCAGTTGGGAAAGCGCGCTTAGCTCGCAGATCTTTTCCTTGGACAAGCAGATACTGCTTGTAAGGCTTGAATCCAGCTCTGGAATAAACATGCACTGCAGGCGCATTGTCGGTGAACACGTGAATCAGTGCCACCGGAGAACTTCTCAATATCTCTTTCACCAAGGCAGAGACTATGGATGTGGCAAAACCCCTGTTTCTGTAGTTTTCAAGCGTTGCTATAGCTCCAATGTTACTGCCGAAATCCACGAAGCGAGTCAGTCCTACCGAAACTAGCTTGTCTGCAACTCTGATCCCGAGCATGTATGCGTCCCCCCAATGGCGCTTACTAAAGTCAAGATCACCCCAGACCTCTGGATCTGCGCTTCTCAAGACCTCGACGACTTCTTCTGCATTCTCCATGCCCAGCTTTAGTGGTACATGCTTCATGCGGATGTTCTCTTCACCTCTTTCAAGACGCATCGGAACCAAAGTATGCCTAAAATCAGCTTCGTATTTCCTAAGTACAATGTCTTCGCAGTCAAGCGGAGCCTGCAACTCAACCTTTTCGAAATCAACAGAATCGAGCAGAAGCTTCACTGCCTCTCGATTCCCCCTTAGCTGAACAACATGGTTCGCATAGAGCAACACCAATCCCGCAACCCTGTCGCCTTCCAATGCCAGCAAGATCTTAGTCTGTTCTTTTCGGTTCTTCCAGTCATAAACAAAAAAATAGTAGTCAAGAAGATCTCGGTTAACGATATCCCAGAAAACTCTTTCAAAGCCGTCTTCAACTGAAACAATCCTCAAGGCAATGCCTCAAATCCAAGTGGCTTAAATAGAAAGATAAGACTTCAGGTCAGAGCAAGCTCGTGCTGGGCCCTCTACTTTAGCATGCGCTGCCGTGTTTCTCCTTAACAAACAAGTAGTAAGAGCTGCTTTGAATTGCTTCTGTTAGAAGAGCTCGATCCAGTTACCATCTGGGTCTTTTATGTAAGCCCATCTGATGCCGTCTTGTTGCAGTTTCAGAATCGTCTTGTGTCCTGACTCTTCTGCTTCTTTCAAGGCTTCGTCGAGGTTGTCAACTTTGAAAGCCAAATGATCTAGTCCCTCCCCTGGAGCATAGTTGGTGTTGTAGGGGCTGTCTTCTAGGTAGTAGTTGAGTTCGAGAATAGGGCCGCCTTTCTCACTTTGTAAGACCGTAATCTCGCCTTTTGTTAGGTCATTCTTGCTTCGATTTATCAAGTTCATTCCGAGTAGCTTAGTGTAGAAGTCGACGGATTTCTTCAGGTTGGTGACTCTTATCCCAACATATTCGAATTTTGCTTTCATGGTTGTTCAGTCTGCTTTACGGCAGTATCTAGATATATGGTTTAGTCAGAGCAAGTGTTTTCTTAGGCGCAGATTTCCTGTATTTGATCTGGCGCAAGATCTCAGGAAGCATTTTTCCTGTTGAAGGCTAGGAGGGTGCACTAGATCATGGCTGGACCCAAAAACTGATTCTGGACCGTTCTTTTATATTATGGTTGGGATGAAAGACGTCCTGGATTATGAATGGCGCGTGCCGCCCGCTCAAGTATCGATTCGCCGTAGTTTTGGAATTCCTTTCCATCCTTTGCGACTTCCATGCCCATAGCCACCCTGTCGTCAGAAATCTTCCTTATGAAAGAGCGCCATCTCGTCCCCTCAAATTGCTTTGGCAAAGGTTCCATGGTTATGTCGAATTTTACCTCATTCTTGGTTCTTGCACATTCCACTTCATTATTGACGAATCCGTAGGAAAAGAACGTTTTACGTCTGATTTTCTTCACGGTGCTGTCACAGAAAAGCATGCTAATGCTCTTGTTAAGTAAGCGACCTTCACACCGATTTTCACCAGTTCCCATGATGAACACGTCACTTGGTTCGAATGAGAAGACCGCGATGCCTTCGACTGTGGCTTTTTCGCCAAACTGGCCGCCTTCTGCTTTGCCTTTCCAAGTACCGACAAGAAACCGCCACTCATCTAGAGGAGAACTTGCACTCATGCCCCTCACCGTTGTGGTGACAAAACTACCTCTGGTCATTTAAAGTTCTTTCTGTAGCAAGCTCTGACCTTTCTGTGGCGCACGACCAACTCCGAAGCATTCATGGCTGTAGCTCATGTAAACCACTCGGCTTTATTGTTACTGATTGACAAGACCTCACAAGAACTGGCCATGCACTGACGTACCTTTCCGAAAAACCGAGGGGGAAGGGGGTCAAAAATCATTAGCCTAGAACTTGGCCCTGTCAACTGGCAGACATTATCTTAGGTTCAGGTTCCATTCAACGCTCCATACAGAGCAAAGACCGTGACTCAGAAGGCGTCATTGTATGCGCTCTGGCGCACGTCAGATATTATCTTCTTTGAGGCACTGGGTCTGATTTTTGCTTTCATCGTTGCCATGCCTTTTCGGGCATTTGGGGTCATATAGGCATATTCTGCGTTGACCCCAATTCTTTCATAGGTCCTTCGTATCGAAGTCTTGGGCACGAGTGCTGATTTGATCGGGAGCAGGGTTCTATCCCAAAGATCAATAGCGACAAGAACGACGCGCAGCCCATGCATGCCAAATAGAATTTAGTTTCAGAACTCTTAAATACAGTGAGAGCCTACTACTAGAGCTAGGCAGAGGAGACGGGAGAATGGAGATAGGCAAGTTGCCCATCTTGATAGTAGTATTTATCGTAGTTTTTTCGCTTGTGCAGGCGGGGCCCTCTGTTTCGGCTCACCTCGAAAGCCCTATTGACAGTGGCTGGGCCTTGACGCCGCCGGTGATTGATGGAAACATAACGTCGGGCGAATGGGCAAACGCAACATTTCGTGATTTCGCGCTTAACATGACGAGTCGTACGACTGGCGCTCTCGACAGAACGTTGCAAGGAAGGCTTCGCGTTGAAAACAACTGGACCTACATCTTCTTGGCCGTGCAGATTTTCAATGATGATTATGAGGCGAAAGATGCGGGAGGCAAGTTCGACGGTCTTTTCGTATTGTTTGATCAAAACAATGATGGTAATCTGGTTCTAGGAGATAATGGCGAGGGGATGCAGGCATGGAATTTGTCAGCGTACTACTCAAACAATGACCTTTACTACGATGGCGCCGGTTCTTGGTATCCCGATACATCTGACGGAAGAAACAATGATGGGGCAATGGCTTGGTCACACACTAACCAAACGCAGGGGGCAATCGGAAACTGGACATTCGAGATGAAGATTCCTCTCATGGGCTCTGACGACTACGATTTTAACATCACATCGTTGCCGAAGACTGTTGGGTTCAAAATATGGCTCGAAGAGCCGTTCAAGGGGTTTGACGGCGTATATCCTGATGATCCAACAGTTGCCAAAAGCATAGATGAAGTTACAGATGCCGCGACTTTCGGCGATATCACGTTCTATCCTCTCTACAACCTGACCATGATCGCGACCACTGGCGGAACAACAACACCGACTCCAGGGGTGCATCAGTATCCTTACAAAACAGTTGTCAGTGCCACGGCTACTGCTGATCCGTGGTACGAGTTTGACCATTGGGAGCTTGACAGCGTCGACAAAGGATCGGCTAATCCATATGCTGTCACGATGGATCAAAACCACACATTGAAAGCAGTATTCCATCCTCTTTATGCTTTGACCATTGTCACGACAACTGGCGGGACGACAACGCCGAGTCCAGGCATGCACGTTTATCCTAACGGAACAGTTGTTAGCGTGACAGCGAATGCTGATCCGTGGTACGAGTTTGACCATTGGGAGCTTGACAGCGTCGACAAAGGATCGGCTAACCCATATCACGTTTTGATGAACCAGAATCACACGTTGAATGCTGTATTCGTAAGAGAACTATTAGTCAGCATCAGCCCTGCAGACACAACCATAGACCTTGGCGCCTCTGTCACATTCAGCTCAAACGTGACTGGAGGGACAACTCCATATTCCTACCAATGGTATTTGGGCTCAAGCAAGGTTTCAGGTGCGACATCTAGCTCGTGGTTGTTCACTCCAGCCTCGGCTGGCACCTATTACGTATATCTAAACGTCACGGATCTCAGAGGTAGAATTGCCATATCCAATACAGCGCGCGTGCGCGTGGAGGAAATCCCTCACGTTGTAGGAGGCTACTCGATTTCGTCAAAGAAGTCAGACTCAACACCTAGAATAGTCTGCTTCGGTGCAGTCCTTGCAACCTTCTGTGCTGCAATTAGCATGATTAGACGCAAGAAACAGCCTCAAGTTTCAGATCGTCCATGAGCAAGCAAGCGCGCCTTTCTCCCTGAGAGCCTTGCGCCCGTTGGAGCTTTTTCAGCACGTGAGTTTCCTTTCGTTCTAAAGTTTCAACTACGGAAATCAGACTTCTCCTCTGGTCCACAGAGAAGAGCTGTAGATGACACCAACTGACTAAGATCGAATACATAGATGGTCTAGAATCCCAAAAGCTGATTGGCCTTGCTTTAGGGCAGAAGGTGAAGACAGTGGCTGTGGTGAGTGCGCGCTTAGTGTCAGAACACGATTTTAGGCCTGATCAGGATCTGGACTAAGTACTTTCAGTTCTGAAATCTTAAGAAGAGAAGATCCATAATCTACTAGAGACCAACATGTCCAAGAAGAAGAAAAGAAGCAGACACTATGGTTGCAAGCTTCCATTGAGACAACGGAGCAAAATAGCCTGCAAGAAGTCGAAGCCGACTAAGCATTGTATGAGATTCTGGCTATTCGGCACGAGATGCCCACACCTAAGCGTTAGATATGGATAGACTTCAGATCAATTCTGGCTTACTTGCTCAATCTTCTTCGTACCGTTTTGAGCGCGTGCTATGTACGTGCAGGCTTGGATAGGCGCATCACTGGTACTTCTGGTTCTGTTAAGGCTTTTGTGGCTTCTTACTCGACCTCTGCCAACACGGGGAAAACGGGTTTTTTTTGGTTCTCTGAACAATAATAAACTGCGCGTTGACTCTTCTATGACCACAAAACCTAAGCCTGCCTAGACCGAGTATTCACCTGCATTAAGGCTGGATTCACACAGCACGAAGCACGCGCGGGACTAGGTCCCCACGATTCTAGTC
>CAZDNV010000010.1:0-30223 GCA_964506875.1 uncultured Candidatus Bathyarchaeia archaeon | reverse complement strand
TGCTCATTTAGCCGACCTTTCTACGTCTTAGCTCTTGCTCTTCGATTGGACTTGATGTTCTCTAATAAGTGCGGCGGTGGCCATGATAAGTGTGAACGCCAATAGGCTTAGGGTGACGGGCTCGAGTCTTATGCCCCACGGCGTATAGTTTAGGAGTAGCCCTATTATGGGTACTAGGGCGAGGCTCATGCCTAGGCTTAGGGCTATCCGCTCTATCGTGTCAAGGTTCTTTTGGGAAAAGTGCACTGGCGGCTCTGCTGGAAACAGGGCTTTGATGAAAGCGTAGCCAGGAAGCCACAAAACAAAGACAGCGCCAAGAACGTTTCTTGCGTAAACCCAAGGGTAAAGGCCTTCTGGAACGGCAAATACAACCACAGTCGTTGCAGTAGCGAGAGTCAGCGTTAGCCAGTACCAGAGGGTCTGCCCAGTCATCACATACGCACTCAGTCTCAGCGGAGCAGGCAGCGGCTGCTTCTTGAAGCTTATCTTTCCTTCTTTCTGCATTTTCAGGATGACTTCAGTTATCTGCTCTTCCGAGATGGACAGCTTTTGCTTCACTACGCTTACGAGCTGTGCCACAGTCTCCGGCTGTTCATTCCTTATGATTTGAGCTATTTTCTGACCTAAGTCCTCCGCAGAGTTGTCTTTCAAGTAGACTCAGCCACGGATAGAAGGAAATCGCTTCATTTGATATAAAGGGATTGACCGAGAAAACGCTGTGAATCAAACGTAGGCTCTACCGAAAAGGAATTGAGAAACAACAAAAAGAAAGGAAGTATCTCGCTGGGCATAATCCTCGTAGATTACTGAGCAATGCAGGCTTCCTGGATTCAGGCGTAGGTTCCTATCTCGCGCCCGCTGTTCGCAACAGAGGATCTCTAGCCCTTGCTGCAGATTAGCTGATTGCACGCGCGGACAGTTTTTTGGTCTAAAGTCGTGCTTTCGCTTTAGATTTTCTTTCTGGCTACGATGGATTTCAGTCCGAACCCGGCGAATCATGCTGCCAGTAGTCCTATGGCGCCGAGAGCTACTTCTGGTATTACGTCGTACTCGCCAGCAGCGTACATTGCACTGTGTGCGCTATCATTGACCCATATTTCCCATTTTCCGAGCTTATCGGTTGCGTTTGTTGACAGTAATCCTGATTCGAAGTATTCTGTGTTTATGTTGTCCCACTCACAGCGCACTGTGTTGGTAGGATCGATAACTGTGACGTTGTACGGTGTGTCAGCTGTGTATGCGTTGATGTATATTTGGTCACCCAAGTTGAAAATGTCCTGCATAATGTGACTCGCGTCCTCCGCCCATGCATAAGGATTTGTTGGTGGTGGGTTCTGTGCGTCGTATGCTTGTACTGATGCAGCTAGAGCTGCATAGCCTATTAGGACTGAAGCGATTAGCATTATGGATATTATCTTCTTCATTCTTTTCTCCTTCTCCTATGATAGTGGCTTCTTTGTTGTTCTTAAAGTCATATGGAACAGGAATGGTTGTTTTCTATATTATTGTTGAATGGTTATGGATCAAGAAATGCTCTTCCTAAGCATTTGGGTTCTGTTGGTTCTTCCAGTTGGGTTCATGATCAAGTTGAGGTTTCGTTATGCGCGGGATGGCGCGGTGTCAGAGGCTGACCTACATCTTCATGAGTGGGATAAGATAGAAAGAGAAATAATCGCTTGCACAGCGATTTCTCGCAAGGAGAATCGTGTGTGCTGGCTTAGGCTTTTTTCTTTACCCGTAGTGATTTCAGTCCAAAGCCGGCAAAACATGCTCCAAGCAATCCGATGACGCCTAATGTTGCTTCTGGTATGACGTTGTACGTTCCTACGCCAATCTTGTGCTCCACGGGCGTTCCTGGCGGACCTAACACATCTTCATAGAGGTTTATAGTCCACACGCCGAGTTTATTGGTTGCGTTTGTTGAGAGCAATCCCGAGTCGAAGAACGTAGTGCCTATGAAATTCCACTGGTATTGCACGATGTTGTCAGGGTCTGTTAATGTCATATTGTAGGGTTTGTGTTGGGAAAAGCCCTTGATGTGGATTTGTTCATTCAATTGGAAGATGTCTTGCATTCCGAGGCCGGTTGAGTTTGTTGCCCAGACAAAGGGGTTTGTTAGTGGTGGGTCCTGCTCGTCATATGCTCGTACGGATGCAGCTAGAGCTGCGCACCCTATTAGGACTGAAGCGATTAGCATTATGGATATTATCTTCTTCATTTCTTTTCACTTCTTTCTAGGTTAGTGTTGCGCTTGTTGTTTTTAAAGGTGTATGGAAGAAGGATCTGATTCTTCTATAAGATCGTTTAGCATTCAGTTGTTGGCGTTGCTATGAGTGAATTTTTTTCCAGATTATCTACACTGATTCGGTTGTGGCTTGGTTTTTGTTTCGGTTGCAGTTCCTGATTAAGCGTGCGCTCTTTCTTCTGGGGCATTGAAGTAGCTCTGGGCAGTTCTGGCACTTCTTAGGCGTTTGCGTGTTGTTCGAGGTTTGGGAGCTTGTTCTTCTCTTTTGGTGCATAATTGGGGTTTGGGGCTGGTTTGGATGCGTCTTAGCTGATGTGTCTGGTTTGTTCTTCATGATTGCTGTCGTCGAATGTTGTACGTTGCTTTTGTACACTAGTAAGGGCTGGTCTTGGTCATTGGTTATGTTTTTTTCTATGAGTCCTGTTTTCTCGGCTTGTGTGAGTTTGCGTATCAGATCGTTTGTCGTGATTTCCTTATCGCTTAGTTTTTGGTAGGTGATCGCTATGTTATGTGGTGTTGGCGTGCCTGATGTTTCTCCTACAGCTTTGATTATTTGTTGGTCTGTGATAGACAGCTTGCTGTAAGTGTTCTTGTTTGTTTTTTTGCCTCTGATTTTTTGGAAGGCTTCGAGGAAAATGATGGCAACTAGTAAGGTTGCTGTTGCTCCAGCAAGGGCTAGACCGTTTTTGGATATTATGAGGGCTATTTGTGTCCATGTTTTTATGGGTTGCCAGTAGTTGGCTATGGCCGTTGCTATTGGGAGGAGTCGATTCTCAGCTTCAGTTGTGTTCTCTTCGTGCGTTGGGTAGGTGATTAGGCTGATTTTGACGTGCTTTTGTTGTGTCGCGTTGTTTATGTTGAAGACTGATGTTTCGAACCAGTAGAGGACTATTTGGGTTTGGTTGTAACTTGCATATTCAAAAGCGAAGTATCTTGCGATTATCGGGGGGTTCGGCAGGATTTGCGTGTCTCTTAGGTCTAGTTGGGCTACTTTTGGTTGGTAGCCGTGGGTTTGTGGGAATGTAATGAGACATGTTTCCCATCGATGGAGTGAGGATAGTGTGGAGGATATTTCCATGGCGATCCAGACAGTATTCTGGGGTTTGTCTTCTGGTGTGTAGGAGTATGTAAGAGCCAAGTCTTGTTTTGCTTTCTCTTCAAAGTCTCTGTCGCGGGAGACGAATTCAAGGGTGTGACCTTGCATTTGCGGGAGGATTGCGGTGTTTCCTTGTTCGCCGGTGGGTGTTTGGATTATTATATGTGCGGGAGTGTGTGTTAGGGCGAATGTTGGGGTTTGTATTGATACTAAAAGTATCGCTGCGATGGCTACTGCAGCTATCTTAGCTATATCCGTTTTCTGTAGTTTTGCTTGTGGGTGTTTGAGTATTCTCCCGCAACGGAGACAGAAGCTTTCTTTGGAGTTGGTTGGTCTTGGGTTGCATTCTGGGCATGGATGTGGTTTTGTTCGTGTGAAGATTCTTGTTTTGAATGCTCTTTCTGATATTGTCAGGAGTATCAGTGTTCCTATGAATATTAGGATCCATCCGCCGAGTAGGTGGAAGACTTGGAGGGCTAGTTGTTCGCCGTAGTGGTAGCCTATTAGGAGGATTGTTGTTATGCGGAGTATGTTAAGTGCGAAGAGTAATGGTA
The DNA here is from genome assembly GCA_964506875.1 of uncultured Candidatus Bathyarchaeia archaeon. Taxonomy (GTDB): domain Archaea; phylum Thermoproteota; class Bathyarchaeia; order Bathyarchaeales; family Bathycorpusculaceae; genus CAZDNV01. The sequence goes on along the minus strand of CAZDNV010000010.1, from coordinate 26,328 downwards.
GCCCTATTAGGAATGTTGCGATTTTCTTCCATGTTTTGTCTCGGACGATGTATGCGAGGAAGGCGGCGAACACTAGGAAGCCTATGAGGCTGTATATGCCCGAGCAGGCGATGTCAACCGTGAAGCCTATAGTCGTCTTGTCAAGGCGCGTTATGATTATTGTCGGGTTTCCATACTCGCTTGAGATCACTGACGGAACACCAAGTGCGTTTGCTATGGCGCACGACACCTCTGATCCTATCACAGACAGAGTTGAACCCAGTCCATATAGGATTTCATTCGGTGGTGGCGTCAGAAAGACGAAGAAGAATATTGGGAAAGCTAGTTGCCTCAGTGTCTGCGGATTGAAGACTGCCAAAACCAATCCTGCAGTGAACAGCGGGAGCATCAATAGGTGATACTCCAGCGGAGTGAAAGTGTATGACCCATACCAGTAGAGTATGATAGCGGTCGCAACCATTAGAAGACCACCAATGGCGGCGAAGTGCTTCACCCGATTTGGCTGGTTTGCTTCGCCAAATAGGGTCACACCCCGAATCATCTTTCTCTTGCGGTATACAAAATATGCGAATACAATAGGAATAGCGAGTAGGTGGCTTGTAGCTTCATCTTGCAGGGCATCATTGAATACAATGTTCAGATCCCGATAGAACATTGCCAAAACTGCGATGCTTACTGCGGTCGCCTTCAGAGCCAAAGCCAGATTGCTCATGCTTGCAAGTTGCTGCACTGCTGGAAACCTAGTTTTGAACATGGTGTATTCACCATAAGGTTGTTTACGCAAGAAAGTGTCTTATATCAAAACGTCGATACAAATCGCGCGAGCAGGTCTAAACCTTCCGACTTTAACAATGAAGCCATCGGTGAAGCTTTGACATCTAGAGAGAGCGGCTTTATCATGCTGATAAGAAATATTAGTAACATAGCAGTCGAAGATCTGGACTTTTTTTATGACAGTGACAAGACTGCTCAGTTCGTAAAGTTTAGATTCGTCAACAAAGGAATAACCATACGCAACTGCATGTTTAGGTCTGGTCTGCCTCCGTCAGAGTCACATGAAGAATTATACTTTGTCTCTTATGATGCCATATCCTTGTCAGTTACTGAAGGCGCAACTGGAGAGCACATGATACAGAATTTCGGAGGGCAGTGGCGTCAAGAACAGGAGGATCAGAATTGGGAAAGCCGCTTGTCTCAATGTTTGCGGGTTAAAGAGGATGAGAGTCAGTCCCGCCACAAATATGGGAAGCGTCAAAATGTGGTATTCTAGTGGAGTGAACGCATAGGAGCTATGCCAGTATAGCACTGTGGCAGTTGCGCAAAGTAGGACACAATTAGCGTTGCCAAATACCGTATGTTACCACGTTGGTTCAGGGGTTCGCGTGAGATTGCAGCTTTGAGCATTTTCCTTTTGCGGTACAATAGGTAACTGAACAGAAATGGAATAACGAGTATATGGCTTGCGGCTTCATCATGTAACGCATCATGGAATATCAGGCTAAAGTCCTGCGGATAGAAGATTATGACCGCTGAAACTAATGTAACCGACTTCAACGCTGTTGCTACGCTAATGCTCTTGAGTCTGGTCCAAAAAGAGTGCGACTGAGGCTCTTATTTTGTGTAGAATCATTTCCCTGTTTGACTGGTCCTTGGAACCGGGCGATTATTCTTTCGTATTCTTGTTCAACACTTATACCTAAAGGCTTATTAGTTTAGTGAGTCTTAAGAGAAAATATATTTCCAAGCGTCTATACTATAGGTAAGTTAGAGCAGTAAGGTCGTGGCTTTGCATGGGGCGTTTGAAGGCATTGGTAGTATATGGCAAAGGGTTTGAGGACTACGGCGATTTGCTCGCAATTGCTAGAGCAGAGGCTAAGCACCTACTAAAGACTCGCGAGAATATAAATGTCAAAGATATCCTCTATTCTGCCAAGTGTGGGGTGAACGTTGTGGTGTTTGAAGTTCCTGATGCAATGGGGGTTGCGGCGGATCCCAAGAGAAACGGGTATTTTGAGGTTGTACCGAGGACCTAGAAGTAAGGGATGAAGCAATGGTACATAGTTGAAGAAAATCGTGCTTCGCACTTTGGTGATCGGTTTTCTTGTCTTTCTTCGTTGCATGATTGCAGCAGCTTCACCGAGTTATGGTATGCAGAATTCTCATCAAATCTCCTCAGACGGTAAAATAAGCTATGGACCTCAATCAGTTGAGATCGAGTCCTTCCCTAATCCTTCAAAGATCAACCAGAAAGTTCTGTTGACCGGTGTAGTAACTGATGCCTTGAACGCTGGCATAGCTGAGAACCCAGTTACTATACAATCGTCACGCGATCAGTTGAGATGGGATAATGTTTCGACGGTCTCAACCGACGAAATGGGCTTTTTTGAGACGGAATTGACCTTTCCATCAAGTGGTGTATTCTACGTTAGAGCGGTGTGCGGCAAAGCAGCAAGTCTTCAGGAGCAAGTCGTGGCAACCTTTTTTGTTAACAACAACGATTTAGAGGACTTTTCCGACATTCAAAAGGCGATTGATGCTTTACCATCAGAAGGAGGAGTTGTATGTATCCGTTCTGGTATCTACGATCTAAATGGTAGATCAATCGTTGTTAGAAGCAATCTCAGACTGATAGGAGAAGGAACCAACCGAACTGTGATAAGGCTATATCCAGCAAAACAAGGCGTCAATGCCACAAACGTGGAAGACGGCATAACAAGCAAAACGGCCATAGACAATCTTTTTGTCGAAAACCTGACTCTAATACAAAATGTGGTGCCTCTGAACCATCACGGAGGCTTGTTTCTTCGAAAGGGCCCAAACAACAACATTACTCTAAGAAGCATCAAGGTAACAGACGTCTCTGGAGCGGGTATCTCGGTCCCCAGCTTCAACAATCTAGTCATCGAAGACTGCACGATAGAGCGCGTTTGGACGGGTATCACTTTCAATGATGGTTCACTCGGATTAGTTAAACAGAATATCGTAGTAGATACAACCGGAGATGCAATTGGTTCTGGAAGACATGTTGCTGAAATAGTCATTGAGAACAACTACCTACAAAACATTGGAGATACTGCAATAGATATCTCAAGTCAGTCGTGGGTTCCAGGCAATCTACCTCATGAGAACATAGTCGTCAGAAACAATACCTTGAGGAATGGTGGGATTAGGGTAACAAATTCTGTCAATGTCCAGATCATTAACAACACCATTGAATATGGAGAAATAGGCGTAGACGCTGGACAAGGCTATCCTAGCAACGTGACGATTGATGGAAATCACATAACTTCGAAAAGCAAAGCCGGCATAGGATTTTACGGTGCACTGAACTCTTCAGCATTGAATAACGTGATAGTAATGGAACCTCCTACGTCGAATGTAACTCAATCTGGGCTAATCGCAGCAATTTGGGGAACAGGGATTATTGAAAACAACACTATTTTCAATCCTGCGTGTTATGGGATTAGTTTTGGCGGTTGGGGGCTAGGAGGAGACAGTAACATAACTATCCGGACAAACACCCTACAAGGCTTTGACGACGTTGGGATCTATGACGATGCTAAGCATCAGCAAGTCCACATCAAAGGCAATCTGATAATTTCTGACGGACCAAGTGCCAAGTGGTCAATCTTCACGGAATGCACGGCTAACCAATGGCTAATAGAGTGTAACACCCTCAGAGTTGGTGAGTCAGTTGGAGACCAGACCATCAATGCACCAAACAGCGTACTCACAGACAATCATTAGTCGTTAGATCTCTCACCCGCGATACACGCTGGTTATACTTGTGATGATATCGTAGCAGCTTTCGCTTCATGGCAAAGCCTAGTCCTGCGTACCTGTTTATATGAGCCTTCTAGCTTGATATTACCGATTTTGTCATGTGGGCTTCAGGCCAATCCTTCAAACACCAAGCGGCTTCTTCCAGTTGAGCAAGTTATATATTTTTTTCCACGTCGATAGCCATATTGTGATTGAACTGATCGTCGAACCCCTCTTCATGTATTAGATACCATTTCCTTAGATCTCTTGAGGGTATTAAGACTTGAGGATCGCCCAAGACTGCGATCCAGACATTATTGTCCAAGAGCTTCAAGTCACATATTCGCGCTCTTTTGACATGTTCTTCATGCCATTTGAGAGATGATCCCCCAAGCATTGTCAGCTGGAAAATGGACGCCACGCGCTAGTGTGTTGCTAAATTCGGGGAATTGACATAGACTTGTTCGATCACACTTGGGCTTGGATAGATACATGTAATCGGTACGTAGAAGTGTTATGAGAATGTAGGCATGCTCGGGAGGCAAGCAGAAATTGACGCAAACAATACGATTTAGCAACACCCTAGCGCGCGAAATAGGAGCCTAAGGAACTCAAAGGTGGCAAGAACACAATATTTTCACTAGAAAGCGTGAGCGAAGCATAATCCTCGCATTGTCAACATGCGTTGTAGAGACCAATTGTCACAAGCCTGAAGACAACTCTCTCACAGGACCTGCATAACGACATCTTGGCGCGCATATCAGTACGATTTTCTTAATAAAGAGTTTCCAAACAGCCGTACAGCTTTAGTCGTCGCGAGATGTTCAACCAAGCCTGCTGGTTTCCCTCTATTCAAAAAGTAGCCAGCCTTGGATATGTACGCTCTGGCAAGATCCACATACCTATATTTATATGGTACACGCGGCAAATCATTATTTGGGATTTCTTGAAGGAAGTCAGCCAATTGCCTAGTGATGGGATGGTCTTTTCCTACTGCTTCTCTGGATATGGCATACGTTGCTGCAAGGAAGAGCTGCGCGGCTGCAGTGTCAGATTCCCTATAGGCAAGATCAAGCATATTCTTAAGGTATCTGAGCCACAGTACAGCCGTGTAAAAATCCCTGAGTGTATATATCCACTCTTTGAAGACGCTGTGACCCACTATTATAAGCAGGTCCATGTGAGGCCGCGGAACCTTTATCTCGACTCCATTTGTCTTGTATTCAGCCACTTCGCTCAGAACTAGGCTACGGCTTATGTATACAAGACCGGCCACCGTTAGCTCCTTGCTTAGATCTATGTTGAAACCTGTCTTGAGGTGATGCAGGGTTGCCCCGTATGGACAATTGTCGAGATGCCTGAAACCTCCCTTAGTCAGTCTTCTAAAGGCTTTGTTGAAATCGGTTGGATCTATGAGTACATCAATGTCCGAAGGTAGGTGAGGAACTGGTCTGACTGTCTTGACAACAGCATAATCGAGTCCATCGAACAACTCCCCGATCCTAGAAAGAAGACTGAGGAAGATGCCGTATTGGTTTTGCCAAAGATGTCCTATACCAAGGTTCTGAGCTAGAAGTGGTTGAAGCTTGTTTGCCACAGCGATTTCAGCAAGCCCGGAAATATCGATGTGCTCTTTTGCACCTTTGACGGAATCAGAGATTCCGATGATCTTGATAAACTCAACAAAGCCCTGCAACTGCTCGGCCCCCTAGGATTTCGCTAACACTTTCTTCGATCGTTTTGTCACTAGTGTCCAGGGTAGGCGCCTGCAAGAACTTGGCCAAGGTATCGTAGACTGGGACCTGCTGCTCAATGAACTCGGCTGATTCCGGTCTCCTCTTGCGTAACACCCTGACGGCCGCTGTGACGTATACAAGTTGGCTTTGTCTTCTGCAGAGTGTGAGAAGGAATGTTCCCATGAAAGATCCAATGAAGCTGGGATTTCTGGAAGTCACCACGACCCACGCAACGAAGTCAGGGATTGATCGCTCAGCGAACACATTGCTGAACTTAGGTAAGAGGACGAACTTGTATACAATGTGGGGAAATACTGAGATGGATTCTATTGCAGTCCAAAGTGTTCGCATCTTTTCCGGAATGCGAATTTTGTAATAGGGGTTCTCATTGCCCCTAAAGGCATCAAGCTTGCCAAGAAATTGCGCCATTGCAGATGCCAATGTATGAGTACCACGGATCGAAACTACCCTATGATGTTTCGCAAGCCTATGGGCAATCGATGTTTTGCCAGCACCGTCAGGACCAAAAAACGCTACTATCAAAGGTATTTCCATTCCAATTCTGCTTGATTAATCGGTCATTGTGGCATTCGCTAGCCTTTCATGATCGAGACGAAGGGTGCGATCTCCTTCTGACCTTTTGGAATTGAACGGTTAGCATCCAGCTTTATCGCCACACAAGTCGAGCTTTGAAGGGTTAGTGAGAGCTCATCATAGAATCTATACTGGAAGTCTATGTAGCGAGACGGTTCTACGTGAGCGCGCTCTTTGGGGATTCGGCACAGGTCTTGAAAATCCAAATCCCGACTTATGGACAATAGATATGGCAACGATTTTCAACAAGTGTCAGATCCACTGGGCATGGTGAAACTACTTTCCATCTGATTCTGGTTCTTCTCTGATCTGCGAAAATATAACTTAGGAAACGTTGCTTGTTGAGTCTAGTCTTTAAAGGAAGCGATACATAGTTGCTAGGTAGATTGCTCTCGCGTGGTTATCGAGTTTGGAACAAATGTGGCCTAGAGCTGACTGTTGAGCGCGACGTTGAAGATGCAAAGCATTCGCCGCACACAAGAGCCCCTCCAACAACATATGCCCGCGTCGTACTATCAAATCATTCGGTCTACGAAGCTCAAAATGAGTTCATGGGTGTATCCAACGGTTTCCCTAGTCGTATCCATATAGAACAGGAAAAGCAAACTGCAAGATGATAACTTCTTCAGAATGGACAATAACACCGTACGTTGCATGCTTATGTAATCAGATCTCTCAGGGGCGCTTTCTCTAAGCCTCCAACGATCTTTCAATGTCTCAACATCGGCATCCAAAAAGATCACTTGAGTTGGACCTGCCAAGAAAAGCAATCGTTGTAGCGGTTTTAATACGAAGGAAATCGCTTCGTTAGGCAAACCCGCAACTTCTCCGAAATACAAATAGTCTGCCATAGCTGCTGGTATATATTCCTCAACAAGAACGATGCGACCGAGCCTCACTGGAATGTAGACAGTAAACAGGAATCTCATATTGATACTGATCAAGTCAAGGGTTGCCCAAATTCTGAACAGTACTCTGAAGAGGTCAAGTCTATTCTCTATCAGGATTCTTGTTGGGTGTATCCCACTTTTACTCCCTGTAAGCAGCCAGGTCAGTGCGACTTCTAAGGCATACGCAAGCAGGTGTCCAGTCTTGAGGAAAGTTGTGTTGGTCCTCAATCCCTTGTTCTTCAACCCACGAGCCAAATAGCGCATTTGAGTGGACTTTCCAGCTCCAACTGGACCTGCAAAAGCTATGACGCGTGGCCGCAAGCATCTCTTGCTCATCCCTTCATCACATACTCCGATACTATCGCTTTCACCCAAGTTTCGACGAGCTGCATCGCGATTGTCACACGGTCTTTCTAATCGAATCTACTGGTCAAACACTTCGAGAAGTTGCCTCTTGGCGAGTTCATCCCCAAAACGCTCCGCAGGTCACACTGAAGGGTTCTCCGAATGCTTCAAAAATGAGGTCATAATCCTCAGAATTCAACAACGCTGTCAGAGAAAGAGCAGAGCTTAGCGTACTTGAGATCATCTGGCCGAAGCGTGTGAGTCTCAGTCGTCCAAGTTTCCTGAAACTGGAAATTCCCAAAGTCTTGTAATCAATTTTTTTCATGAGAGGTGCAGTAGCAGTCATCTCATTTTTCAGAGCTAGGTGGGGAACAAGTTCCCTGATCCGAACCGAATCGCCGAAGTAGTCGTCGAAGCATGCGCGACATAGATACAATACTTTCATAGGTCCGTATTTCCTGCGAAAGAGCCTGAAATCGCTATATATTTATGAGTCAACTCGCTTGGTTGCTCTAGCGAGAATCAAACACTTTCAGCAAACGTGCTTCTGTGGATTTATTGTTAAACTTACGAGCAATACCCTCTTTCAACTTGGATCCCACATCCACTAGTTCCTCCTTGGAAAAGGACGAAACCTCTTTGATCTTTTCCGCAAGCTCGTCTGAATCGCCAGCATTGAAGAGCATTTTTTCGGCGGAGGTGTTTTGAACGATTTCAAGTACGCCTCCTACTTTTGATGCTACCACTATTGTACCCAAGAGCATCGCCTCTATGATGGCATATGGCAATGGCTCTTCCCATACTGAGGGGAATAGAAGCGCGCTACTAATAGAATGCAATCTGGGAATCTCGTCATGGTCGACATGACCGAGCAAACTGTATGCCTCATCAAACCTCATATTAAGCTTATCGATAAGTATCTTGCCAGACCTGCTAAATCTCTCAGCAAAGACAAATCTCACGTTCTTATGTCCAGCTAGAACCTTCTGGGAGGCACTCAACAACGTACAAAAACCCTTACCGTGAGAATCACCGCCTAGGTATAGCATTGTTGGCCTTTCCGAAGGGATCTTTTGGATTTCTCGATAGCTTGGCAAAGGGTTGTATATCACTCTCACTTTGCCCCGAACCGTTCTTAAGTTTTTTGTCAGGATTTCGGCTTGTCTATGGGATACGCAGATTATTTCATCTGCATATGATAAGGCGACTCGATTCACTATGTTCGCAGATGACAGTGCACCGGAAAGGAATGCTTTGCACGCGCTTTTGTTTTCAAGAAGCTCGAATCTAATGCTCCTAGAAAAATCGCTTCCGTTTCTTTCATCATGATATACAATTGATGTATAGCTCATTGGCTGGTAGTTGTGTAGGTGTACAATTACTTTCGTATCCGGTCGTATTTTTTTTGCGAGAATTGTCAAAGGAAGATGGGAGCATATGTAAACGGCGTCAGTTTCTTTGATCAAGCTGCTTATCGTGGAGTTCAAGAGGGAGAGATTGAGCAACTCCAGGGGCTTATACTTGTGCTTAAAGGCCCCTAAGTGAACATACTTTGATAGGCTGCACGGTAGTTTCGGCCAGGCAGTTCCAGAAACCACTGTAATATCAAATTCCTTCGACAGCATGTTTAGGATTAGATGCGTGGCAAGCTCGGCGCCGCCTCCTTCCGGCCAATAGTACTTCGTGAATACCAAGAGCTTCATAGTACTTCTCTTCAAGTAAAGCTTCTCAGTCTGTAGGCATCAGGCGCCTTCTATGAAAACTTCATAATATTGTGAATTGTAGACAAGTGATTTCACCAAGATGCCGCGATCTGACGCAGGATCGCTGTCATCATAGATATTGAAAACAATTCTAGGAGGTTCTTCTAGCTCATTTAGTAATGTGTATTTAAGAACTGAAACAGGAAGAGCCAAGCCAAGGGTGTCTTTCGTTACGAAAGGTGTATGCACTACAAAATCAATCTCTTTGATATCACCCTTGAAAAAGCTATGATTTGCGAGGAACTCAGTAGTCATATAGTCCTCAATAACGCCCCCACTTAGTGCCGCGGAGTGGACATATTGATCAGGCAATTTATGAGGAGTAAGAAAGCCTAGCGTCACAACCATAATCATCGTAACAACGAGTATCGTCCTAGGTAGACCCGCATGCTTCTTTTTCGGATCTTTCTCAACTAGGACTGCAAAAATAGGCGCCGAACTCAACCCTAAACATACAAATGCGAATAGACCAAAATGCCTCGTAATAGGAAAGGTCCCTATCAAAGAAAACCCAGACAACAATATACTAGCCGTTGCCGCTGCATGCACACTCATTTGAAGACTTCGTGCTTTACCCTTAATACTAATGTGTCTTTTGGAAGCATAATCCATGAAAAGATTAAGCACGTAAGCGCCGACGACTGCAATCGGCAATATATATAGAAGCTTGACTGAAAGTGCCATATTCTGAAACTCAGAAATTGTGCTTCTTCCACCGAAGACAGGAATGCGAAAAAGGCCACTAAAGTAGAGGTTCAGATAGCTGTACGTGGCCCGCATTACCACTTCATGGAGGTTCATTGTCAGAAAAGTCAAAAACCCTATCAATAGGATCGTTGAGAAACGTTCTCGAAACCTGCTTCGCCAAGCGAATATCAGACTCACAAGCGGAATCGACAAGACTAGAACTGCCATTTCATGAGCGATTATGCTACTAGCTAAGAGGACAGACATGAGCATGGTGTAGGGACGTATGAATTTACTGGTAAAGCACTTCGTCAAGACCATGATAAACATTACCATGAACATAAAAGAGAAGTTGGTTGGTGCTAATGCAAACTGCAGGTAAGGGAGAGAGGCCGTCAGCATCGCGGTCAGAAGACCTACTTTAGTTGGAAAACCCAAATAGGAAGCGAAAAGTATCACAGAAAGAACCGTCACGAGAGCAATTGAAGACTCTGCTATAGCTTTCACGACAAAGCTTGTAGGGTCTCCTAAACCAAGTATTCTCGTTAAAAAGACATCTAGCACCGAGTCCCAAGGCAAGACACTATAGATAGGATGATTATACGAAAAACGCCACTGATCTCTAACAAAAATATTGACAGTGTCCAAGGATGATTCTGCCAAGTTCGCCCCATGGGATATGCTCACTTCCAATGGTTCACTTGCGAGTACAAAAAGGACTACAGCAAACATCAGGAACTTTTCTTTGTTCTTATCCGAATTAAGAAATATGAGAAGCATGAGTAAACCTGCAGCTAGAACCGAGCTTGCAACGTAACCGGTAGATGCAGTTCTATCATTAATGAAGAGCAATTGCGCTGCACGGTAGAACAACAACAAGTAACACAAAGGCAATGATGCTTTCAGCAGTGTATCTTTGAGCTTTTCTCTTTTAGTATTTTGGCACAAGCCTGGATTGTCATTCTTTGTATTTCGGCTCGTGCATCTCAAGAGAAATGCAAATGCCAACGCGAAAAGGACAAAGAAAATAATCATGCTGTATGTTTGAGGCAAGTTGGCTAGTCCAAGAATTTTATCTAGTTGTTGGAAGACCTCTTCAACTGTCAATTCATCACCGCGCCTTTTCTAATCAACTAGACTAGGCAAGTAGTTGAAAATAGAGCTCCTCGAGCTTCTCGATGCTTCTCTCTATGAGAAAATTCTCAGCGAATTTCCTAGCGTTAGTCGACATTTTCATCCTTTGGTTTTCATCTCGAAGCAAACCTGTAATTGCTTCAGCTAAGCGTCCTGGACAGTTTGGCTCAACAAGCACCCCAGTCTCTCCATCATTCACCATCTCCGAGAGCGCCCCAACGTTCGTGGCGACTACAGGCACACCAAGAGCTTGTGCTTCCAATACGACGTTTGGCGTATATTCTTTTAGTGATGGAAGAACAAGCAACGCCGACCTTGCTATAAGATTCCATTTTTCATTTCCGAATACAGGATTACGAAATTCCACATGATCGACTAGATCCAGCTTGTAAACGGCTCTTCTAAGTTTCTTGAGGAAGCGCCCCTTTCCGGGACCAGCAATAACGAGTTGCGCCTCACTGAAATCGTGAACGATTTTTGACATGGATCGAATAAGTACGTGGAGACCTTTAACAGATACAATCCTGCCGATGTAGAGCACGGTATTATGACCTTGAACAGCCGATTTCCATGAAAGCAGTTCTCGCGAAACGCAAGGAAAAGCGATCTTGTGAATTTTTCCGGAATCCATGCCATTTTCGGCTAACCAGTTTTCTTCCAATCGACTGTGGGCAATAAATGCGTCAATTCGGTTTTGGTGCAAAGATAGAAGCCATTTTGCAAAGGGGAAAATCAGCCTAGATGGAATGTTATCTATTGTGACTGCAGGGTGATGCAATTGAGCCACAATCTTGTAGTCGTGATCCTCTTTCCATCGGAGTAACTTCAACAAATGCGGATGCAAATTGCTTGAATGGACTATCTGCGGTTGAATCTCCTTAATGGCTTCCCCTAATCCATCAATATTTCTTGCATAGCCAAGCTTCAATTTTCCATGCCTAAGCTTATGGAGAGTTACTCCATCTATTCTATCAGTTCCGTAGAAAGAGATCCTTCTCGAAGTCGTTGGATCAAAAGGTGTACATATAACGTGAACTTCATGTTTTCTCTTTGCCAGCTCGCTGCATATTTCTCTTGTTATACTTTCGACCCCTCCGACGGAGGGGGGCCAAGGATAGTACAAGCATATTACTGCTAACCTTAGCCTATTCATCAGCACCAAACTTCTCAAGTAAGCCTAGAAATCTATCCTTAAACAACTCCTTGTCAAACTGGAGAGCTCTAGTTGCTATACTTTGGGTGTCAAAGCCTTGGTAGTTCACTATAGCGCTTGTGAATGCAGCTGCCAATTCATCTACCGTCTGGAAACCCAGACCATATTTTCCTTCCTGTATTATCTCCAGCCATGGCCCGTTGAGGCCCTTCCTAACTATGGGAATGCATCCGACTGCCATCCCCTCCAGCACACTTATGCCAAATGGTTCGTAAGGAGACGTATGAATGATAGTCTTGGCCTTTGCCAAGCACTCAAAAACCACATTTCTGCTTGCATTGAGCAGGATTTCGACCCGATCCTCCAGCCTCAGGTCCTTGATAATCCTCTCCAATTCCTGCAGAACGATGCTATTATGCGTAAACCCAATTATTTTGAGCTGGAACTTTGAATTAGTCAAAGCCAAAGCTCTTATGGCCTCATCGTGCTTCTTAGGCTTTTCAAGTCTTCCTATGCTTATTGCCAAGTCTTCCTTTTCGATGTTGCTATTCCTCCAAAATCTGTTCATTTTGGCCGAGGCAACTGGGGGATGGAGCAGGGTTATTTGGCTAGCGTTTAGTCCGAATAGCTTAGAAGTATGTTCAAAAGTGATCATTGAGTTAGCGACGAATAACCATCTTTTGGACATTTTACGCTTGGGAAAAAATAAAGAGAACAATCGTTCATGTAACCACCACCTAATCTTGTCCTGAACCGATTCGTCCGCATATGAGCTGTTGTATCGGTTGAAGGAAAAACGTGTTGCATGCAAGTAATGCACGTAGCTCATGGCTTTCTTGTTGCCTAAACACTTGGGAATATCATCAGAAAGGATTAGCAAATCGTTATCCTCGATGCTAGCAATTCTCTTTGCTGCAAGTGCTAATGAATATGGATGCTGAACAAATCGAGGTATCATAACTCGGAGAACTCTCGTATTGGCAATTTTTGCGTCAAAAAACTCGGAGGCTTCGTGATAACCTGAAGGATTCGAGGTCAATAACGTAACGTCATGTCCAGCCTCGCATATAGCTTCGAGTATGTTTAGCATTACGTAGTCTCCTCCACCCCTGTTTATCCCAAAGTCATAGACCACGCCGATTCTCACCGTTTCCCTCCCCTCGTCAGCCTTCCTTCAACGTCAGATCAAGATGGTTTGTGAGTTCAAATACCCGAGTGAGTCTGTGTTAGAGTGTATGCCAGACTCCTAATCGATCGCCACGCAAGTAGTCGGTCAGACCAAGGAGGATTCCCTTCATCCAAAAATAACCCTTCTTTCCAGATATTAGCAAAATGGGGGAGAAGATCGGTAATGCCCAATAGAAAACCCGTATGAGGTTCGGAGGGTTAGTGCAATGTAGGGCCTGATATATGCCGCAAACGGTTCTTCTCTTGTAATTCTCCTCTTCCTCCTCAGTTTCAGTTTTCTTGCCGTCCACACGACATTCCGAGCAGTCAGCAACCCTGTACCCGTTCTCCAGAATCTTGAAAAGCAGATAGCTATCTTCTGCTTTGCAGCATTTTATTGGAAGGGTCTTTTTCAACAGTTCGTATCTTACTAGCATCAAGTCTCCACTTGCAGCTATTGGCAACTTCCTCCTTAGCGTTCGAAGCATTTTCAGAAACAGATTTTGGACCCCTGCTTCTGCGACTACTCCTGCAAAAACCAAGGCTACATCCTTGGTTCTAAACAACTTCAGTGCAGCGCTAAGATTGGTTATTTTCGTATCTACATCATTCAATGCCACAACGTCAACATCCTTTGGAACAAAACTGAAACCGAAGTTTATCGCGTCGAACTTCCCTTTTGGCTCTCGATAAATGACCTCACGGTTGTCCAAGTTCTTGCCACAGACAATCAAATAAGGAAAGCCTAAGCCTTCCAACTCCTTTGCTTTGTCATCGACGTACCTTTCGTCTCTGGCAAACACCAAGAAGAATAGCTTCATGATCTTGACAAACCTGCCTTGAGCCTACTTGGCCAAGGCTCGAACCTTGCAGCAAGAAAACAGAGCTACTGTAGATTCTCAATTCTCCTGTCTGCGCGATATGCTCTCAACTAGCATCCTTCTTAGAATGTAGAAGCCATGTCTCAGCTTCAGCTTTTTTTCTCCGAGCCTCTCACGATAATGTATCGGAATCTCTCTGATTTGGTAGCCTTTCCTTTCGATGTGATAATTAAGCTCCGCTTCTACGTCGAATCCCTGGGATTTGGGCTTCCAGCCTCTCAGAAGCTCATATCTTACGACTCTTAGACCTGTAAGCGGGTCTCTCATGTCAACACCATTCACCAAGTTCTGTGTGAAGGCTAGAAAGCGGTTGCCAGCATAGAACGTGCTTTTCATGTTAGCAAATTCGAATGCCTCGCGAAACCTGTTTCCGCACACCATGCCAACCCTGGGATTCTCTTCCATGATCCTGATCATTCGTGGCAAATATTCGCCGGGGTAAGTGAAGTCCGCGTCGGTAAAGACTACGTACTTGACACTAAGTGCCTTTGCATGGTCTATGGCTGTTGCTATGGCGTCACCTTTGCCAGAACCTTTCTGAAATATAACCTCCGCGCCATTTGCCTCAGCTATTTTAGCGGTGCTATCCGTGCTTCGTCCGTCAACGACTAAGCAAAGAGGCTTATCCAAGGTACTTTGAATCTCGGCTAGAGTGGCTCCGATGCCTTCCTCTTCGTTCAGGGCGGCAACTACCACCAACGTCGATGGTTTAGCCTCTTCTCCATTCTCCACCATCTGCAAGACACCATGTAGCAAGCTGTTATTGATTGAACCTTCGTTTAAACGGCTATGGAAATCCCTAAAAGTTTTACAGAACATTTCACGAATTTTCCGTCATGTTCAGCCAAATCCCAACAAAGCGATTGTGAAACTGAAGGACGCCTGACTCAACCTCGTGTGTCCAGAGTTCCACAAAAAGCTGATAGTAATATCCAGAGTTTTCTCCATCCCACAACGACGTCTTCTCAACGGCATATGTAATGTTGTTTATGATCAGGCTTCTGACTAGAGTTTGATTCTGAAAATGTGAAACCCCAGAAAACGAAAATGCCAACGGAGCCTCCCAGCTCTTCCCGTCCTGAAGAAACGCACGATACTCGTACAGCGGTGGAAGAGCGGAAGGTGTCTCAGCCGTAGCATTTGGCAAGGGTTCGGTTTGGTTCCGAAGCTTCACATAAAGAACATAGGAAACTGAAGAGCCCATGTGGTTGCCGACTCCAACATAAACCAGGTAGCTCTCGCCAGCACTAACGTTAAACGGGTAATTCTCAGCCATATGTTCAGGACCTAATATCCAGAGTTCCGAGAATTTCTCGCCTCCTGGCAGATGAATCGTGACGCTTAGAGTTGGAGAAGCAAACAGCAAAACTCCAATCAGGCCCGCAGTTGCAAAGATAGCCCTGTAATCTTCAAGCTTCAACATCAGACGAAACCTCAGGCCTCATATCCAGCAGCCTCCGAGCGTAAACCCGCTTAAACCAACGCCAAACAAGAAATGACACCACAAGAAATACGGCAGCTCCAACCGTTGAAAACATCAACGCCTGCCAAAGAGCCCCTTGACCATCTGCCAACGCAAAGCCCCTCAGGCTCGCAGCGTCAGCCTCGATTGTCTTCGCCATAGAAAAAGCCAACTCTGCCTCTCCAGCAGCTTCACTCAGATTCCCATTCAAGTAAGAGACTCTAGCCTTCGCCAAAAGGCCTCCAGCGTCATTCAACTCTGCAACCAGATCTGAAACGTTTGCTCCGCCATTCTCAGCCTCCAGAACCCGCGTGAAAGCCTTTTGCAGAGCATCGTCTGCCTCATCAACCCTGAGGGAAAACTCGTCCACACCATGAACACAGAGCAAACTGCGAGCACACAAACCAAAGACCAAAAAGAAAAGCAAGAACACGGCAAATGCGCTTGCAGAACGCTTATGAGAGTACTGCACGTTGCTTCCTTCCACTATTATTTGGTGCGGCGTCAATCGCGCGCTTGCACATTCTTTCCAGAATCTCAATCTCAAACTTCAAAGCGTCAAGATCCTTCTCAATTCTTGAGTATTTGCTGGAAAACTGGCCAAATCTCTCCAGAAACATCCGCCCCTTGTCCGTAACCTCGTATCCAGCATTGTTGAAGCGCATTAACCCCACTTCAACGGTCTCACCCAAATACTTCTGCAGAAGCCTAAAACTCAGATTCGCAGCATACATAATCTTGGTTTTCTTCGCGCCGCCACCGCCTGCACGTGCCACATCCAAGATATCTGCGACAATTTCAATTCTGCGTCTATATTTTCCCATGCGAGTCATCCTCACAAAGCTTAGGTTCTGCACTTAGTCAGGAGGTCACTTCGTGTGGAGCCAGCCTCTTCCACCCTTCTTCAGCTGCTGCATTCCGCTTTTGCCCTTAGACTGGTCAGCCTCAAACGCTGCTCTTCTTGAACGAGTGGCCTTACCAAGCTCTTTTCGAATAAACTTGCCCCAACCTCCAACAGCAGGATCAGGAGAATAAACAAGGCCTTGAGAAGCCCAAAAATCCCTAATATCACAAAAACTCGGAGTCTTAGCATCCTTACTCGCAAATATGACGTAGCCACGCTCCGTAAAGAGCAGAGGATAATCACGAGCAGCTATTCCCTCAGCCCTGAACTTGTCATCAAACCTCTCCTTCCACAAAAGCTCCCACTCTTGCCTGAGCTTACGCCGAAACTCCTCCTGCTTAACACGCTCACTACCCTCCATTAGCACAATCCCTCCTTAACAGAAGCGGATAAGAACACTCAGAGACGAAAACCCCTGAAGCTTGTACGGCCCCCTCCCCTGCACTCTCTAAACCAAATCTCTTCTTATAACGTAAAGAACCAGAAATCCATGCTAGTATTATAGAACAAAGAGCCTCTTCTTCTATGCGCACGTAACAGACGTCGCGATTGCGCCGAACCCACACGCTTCCCGTTCCACACCCACACTCGCACAACCGTAGCGATCGTACTTCTGAGCTAGTATCTGATTCTAGAAGATCAAATTTCCTTTTCCATACGCTGTTTATAGCTTGCGCGTCGGCTCATCAGAATAGACAGGGCTGATTATTGAAAAGCAACTAGCCTTGGGCTTAGTACTACTTTTGGGCTTATCGCGCGCCATGCCGAAACAAATCAGAAAGCACAGAATGGGCGATCACAAAAAGACAATCGCCTTTTATAGAAGACTCATAACGTTCCCCCCTAAGGAGCGTTACACAGACTAGCATTTCAAGCATGGAGGATTCTGGTTGCACCGCAACTCACTTCATATCTGTGCCGTATGCTTAATGATAATCTTCTTCATGCTGACTCGCTTTCATCTGATCTCACAGGGCTGGAGGCCCAGAGATCATGAAGCTCCTTCTGACTTTCCAGGCAACAGCCAACCCAAAGAAATGAGCGTCCAGTCTGACATCACGACAATCTATGTCCCTGACAATTACACTACAATTCAAGAAGCTGTTGATTCATCAAACACCGGGGACACAATCATCGTAAGAGCTGCCACCTACTTCGAGCACGTTGTAGTGAAAAAAGACTCCATACAAATCGTGGGACAGGACAAGAGCAACACCACCGTTGACGGAGACGGCTCAGGAACAGCACTCCACATAGAAGCAAACAACGTTACAGTCAGCGGATTCACATTCAAAAACGGCATCACAGGAATCTTCCTAAACAATGCAACAGGCTGCACAGTGCTTGACACCAACGTGACCTCCTGCAAATTCGGCATACGGCTAGCCTTCGCATCAAACTGCACCATACGCGAAAACAACCTGACAGACAATGAGTACGGCATACGGCTGGACTCCTCACCCTACAACAGCATAACAGAAAACACCATGCACGACAACCAATACAATTTCGGCGTCCTGGGAAGCTCTCTCGAACACTTCATCCAAACGGTGGACAACTCAAACACCGTTAATGGCAAAATGATCTACTACATCGTGAACGCAGAAAACCTTCTCATCGATCCAACAAACCACGCAAATGCAGGATACCTCGCAATCGTGAACTCCTCAACGATCGCAGTAAGAGACATAGCTGCCTCCAACAACGTACAAGGAATACTTCTTGCCTACACCTCACACACAACAATAGAAAACGTCACAATGGCTGACAACAAAATAGGCATCGGCCTATACCACTGCTCAAACTGCACAGCCCAAGAGAGCACCGCCTTCTACAACATGTACCAAGGCATACTCTTACTGGGATCTTCACAATGCACAGTCCGAGACAACAATCTAACGATGAACACCGAAGGAATCAGCCTAACCTCCTCAAGCAGCTGCACTACAGAAGGCAACACCCTAGTCAACAACGACATCGGAATAAAGCTAGACAATACCTCCAACAACACATTCTTCCACAATAACATGATAAACAACGCAGAACAAGCGTCCGCCCACAATTCAATGGCAGAAGCATTTGACGACGCCCTTGAAGGAAACTACTGGAGTGACCAAGCCACTCAAGACTTGAACCAAGATGGCATCTCTGAGCTCCCATACACCATTAACACGGCAATCGCGGACAACCATCCTCTCATGGGCGCCTACCACAGCTTCAAAATCGAAGACCAAACCAGCATAGACGTAATCTCAAACTTCACCGTAGGAAACCCCCACATAGACAAAGAGGCCAAAAGAATCACCTTCAACCTGACCCTAGCAAGCGGAAACAAAGGCTTTTGTCGAATCTGCATCCCGACAGCATTCATCGAAAATCCCTACCTCCTCTTAACATGCAACAAAACTGAGCTGCTAATAAACACCACAATATACGAAAATGAAACACACAAATGGTTTTACTTCAGCTGCATAAACTCCGCCGACGTAGTTGTCGCCTCAGAGCTGAACCTAGAAACCATGTTGCTTCTCCTACTCCTATCCACACTCGCTGTCATGGCGTCTTGTCGTCGAACCCAAGCCCGCGCGCCATCCTATGCATAGCATAACTGAAGTCTAGAAAACCAAGCAAAATTTTTCATAGCATATTATAAGCCTACAATTAATAGTGCTAATTCGGCGTTCACAATGAAAACACAAATCATACTATGTCTAATTCTCACGGCAGCTTCACTGTGCGTGCTAGTACCCGCCATAAAAACTGTCCACGCTGCTTCAGATTGGTCGCCGTCACCCCCAACTCAGCGATTGTGGTCAACCGACTTTAGAGGACTGGCGGAGGTCCAAGAGTTCAACAATGGCAATCCTATCTATCTTATGACCTCAGGTGTAGAAAGGGCAATTGAGCCAGGAAATTATACACTTTACCTTTTTGAAGGCAACCTCATCGTTGGGAACGTAGCCCCATACGAGGGGAAGAAGCTCCCGGCAGATTTTGGTGTTCCTGTGGTTACGATCTTCAACATAACCACTGATGCAGACGGAAAATTTGGTCAACCTATCCAAGGCGGGCCTATACTGATATGGAGTAGCTCGAAACCTGGAAACTACACGATCATACTTGACAGATTCGCCTACTGGGACAATGACATGCACAAGTTCTTCGGTTCGCCTGGCTACGGAGAATGGAACATCCAATATGATTACAGAGATGATCTATGCACAGATATGCCAACGCCGCCGAGCTTTCACGTTATTCCTCAAGTACCTCTCGGGACCCTAGCTGCGACACTGAGTCTCTTCTGCGGGCTTGGCCTATTCCTAAGAATGAAGAAGAGACCAACAGACTAATGATACGAGAACCTAGAACAAGTGCATAGAAAGTATCTTCACAAGTCTAAAAAAGGCAATGATCGTAGCTTATTCTGTGCCTAACATGAGCAGACGCAGCAGAACACAAGTAATATATTCCATTTTGAGAGTGACCTCAGAACAAGAGCGCGCCAACGGTGGAGCAAGAAAAACAACAATAATGTATAAGGCGAACCTGAACTTTTTCCGCCTCAATAGATATTTCAGTCAGCTCGAGAAGGAAGGCCTAATTGAGGTTGCTACTACACCGCCTCCCGTGTACTGCTTGACAGGAAAAGGAAAAGAACTGCTGAAAATGATCGAAAACGCGCAGAAAATCATCGAATTATAGATAGGTTAACCCAGGAAAGCGTGCGCAAACTTTGTCCTAGATGATGAATCCTAGACGAATAAGCACCATAGGAAAGCTTCAGACAACTCAGTTACATTGCCACTCTCTGAAGCCATGTACGATGCAGAGGCAAAATCAACAGAAGCACTGCATTGGCTAGATGTGCTTTGTTCTAGTTTCCTCTTCTAGCTTTAAGGTTCCGACCCCTTAAATACGAAAAATAACGAAAAGACCAACAGTAAACAAAAGGTGAGAAAGGAAATGAACATATCTAAGAAGAAGATACTACTCGCACTGCTCGGAATCGCTTTGGTGTCCGTAGCCGGATACACCGCACTCTCAAACATGTGGACAAGCGCAAAGATAGTGATGCACTGCGCACCAGCAACATCAGTATCGCTGGCACTCTTCGAAGGCATGGATTGCGCTGCACTGAACGGTACAACTACTCACAACTGGGATGGAGTCACACAAGGTCAGACGTACGAATGGTCCCTGTTCGTGAAGAACACTGGGTCAATGGGTCTGTACATCACATATCTGCCGACTGACGTTTGGTTCAACGAAAGCCAGACACACTTCATAATCATGTGCAAGGTTGTCAAATTCGGATTGCCCTGCCAGCTCAACGACGAAAACTTCACACTTCCAGAGAAAGTCGCCGCCAATCCAGTCAATGGATTCTTATTGCCCCCGAATAAGATGTGCAAAATAGACGTCGAACTATTCGTGGAATCTACAGTCTCAAACAGTGTTTACGAGTGGGACTTCTTCATATACGGTGCCACGGCTTAGACGCGCTAATAACAACACGCGCCTTATTACCTCCCTTTTTTATTTCTTCAAGCAGTGATCAGATGCACCTAAGAAAGCGCTCAACGATTGCCGTAGTTGCCTTTGCTGTTTCCCTTTTTGTTTTCGGGCTTTTTGTAGATTTTCAAGCAACCAGTCAAAAGGGCTTTCGCGTGCGTCTAAGCTCAGAGTCTTTTGATCTTAAACCTTTATCTGAAGAGTCAAGGAATGCTACTGCAGACGAGCCAAACTCGATCCTCAGCATCCAGCTAGAATCCGATGCAAAACTACAGGTATATATCGAGTTTAACGGATCAAGACAGTATTCTGAATACGAAAGCCACCTCAACCACAATTTTCTGCTGCCAGGCAAGGGCGAATGGACTGTCCGCTTCATAAATAGCAACAGTGAAGGTGTTCTACATGTCAGTTGCTCAATAGACTTGACAGTTTTCTACACTCAAGCAGAGAGACCCTATGCTTGGCTCAGAATTCCAACACTGTTCTCAGGATTTGTGGCTCTTTCTCTCATCATTCCCATCAATTTCTATGACACAATCAAGAAAAAGTGGAACAGAACGATAACGGAGATTCTCATCTTCTCCGTATTGGCCATAGTTGTGGTAGGCACAATCCCAATGCTCAGCGTCGTTCTGGGAACAAGAAACCCGCTCGTTTACACGAATACTCCAAGCATGGAGCCAACCATATGGCCAGGCGATCTCGCCATAGTTGCAGGAGCAAACCCAAAAGACCTAGCTGGTGGAGACATAATACTCTACGACATCATGGTCCAAGATCTAAACAACCCTCAAGGTGAAGCCATGAGCATCCCCATCATGCACAGAATAAACGGAATTGTGGCAATGAATGGTAGTCGCTATTTCATCACAAAGGGAGACAACAACCCCACCGCTGACGACTGGTATGTCCCAGAAACAGGCGTAATAGGAAAAGTAATATACATCATTCCATATCTGGGCAACATAATCGGGATGAAACTTGAATTCAAAATCCTCATATTGGCGCTAGTCATTGTCGTCATCATTTTGTGGCCTCACAAGAAAACTGGAACCACCAAACCTGAAGGTGAGAAAAGATGAAAAGAACACACATATACATCGCGGTCGCGTTAATCCTGATAATTCTATCTTCACTAATCTTCTACTGGTACATCAACGGGAGCACAAACACCAATCTCGGCACAATAGGCTTCTCGGACACTTACGCGACAGTGTCAGCCATCTATCAAAGAAAAACCTTCTATGCCAACGGAAGCTGCTGGCTATTCTACTGCAACGGCACCCACTTCCTGTACACAAATTCATCCAACGGCCTAGACTGGCAAACACCGACCACAATAAAGCCACTAAGCAGCGCAAGCGCCCTGTCAATATGGTACAATGGAAAAGTCCATTACGCCTTGGCCCCAGGCACACCTGGAGACCCAGTTGTCTACAGAGAAGGAGAAATCGTGGGCAGCAGTGTTGTTTGGGACAATCAGAAGATAGCTATTCAGGGAGTAACACCCTACGAGTATTACAATGGCTACTGCATAGTAGACAGCGAAGGACATCCATGGGTGTCCTGCCTAAGCTCAGACGGAACATACTATAATGCAAGAGTTGCAAGAGCCAACTCATCTGATGGAGACCTTTGGAGCCAACCAATGGAGCTGCTAAACCCCTCGATCTATCCTCCAAGAACATGCATTCTGCCCTTACCTGAAGCAAAAATATACGCGATCTGTATTAGCGAAGTAAAGATTGAAGGAAAACTGTGGAATGGGAATGCATGGCAACAGACTGAAGCAATATCGGACAAAGTCCCAGCAAGCGACTTCGGCTATTCCGCAGTCAGCCTAAACGGCGAAATCCATCTAGCATATCTGCAAAATGAGACAAACAACATACTGCACTGCCGACGGCTGACAAACGGCACATGGGAAGAAACCGAAATCGCAAACGCACAAGACAGGACATCCTTCCCGGTCCTTTCAATCGACGCGCCGAACGGCACACTATACTGTATGTGGACCAAAGGAGACACAATCCAGCTAAGAAAAAGAGAAAACGAGCAATGGGAAACAAAGGCTCTTGAGAAGCTAGCCTTGACTTCAGTAAAAGCTCTTTCATGCTTCTACAGCGTCACCAACAGGAAACTCGGCATAGCCATACTAGAGTGGATGAGCCAAGACCAGCTCTACAGACTCAGATACTACATGATAAGAGATCTGTAAGACCACCGCCGACTCCGCGCACTGGAAAAGGGAGAGCAAGGAGGACTTAGGCCTTCAGATCGGCGTGTTTGTAGCTGTTATGATATCCTCGGCTATCTACGTAGCTTCTTGTTGCCATTTTGCTGCAAGAACTGAGTTGCCTTCAAGCCCGCTCCAAGAGCCAACGCGCGCGCTAATTTTTCGTACTGTACCTATCTAATTACATGGCGGCAGCAACGCCTTCTATGCGTTTTTGAGCACACACTTAGCAAACCTAAAAAATGAAATTCAACAACAATCATAATCGTAGCGCGAGCTATTTCCATCCATAGACCATATCAGTACACTCAAACCGCGGGTTCGAATAGAGCTTGGTTTTAAAGTTGTAGCTTCTAAGAAAGCGGATGATTTCGCTATTGGATGGACCTCCTATTTTCTCATGTGTTTCAATAGCAACATTGTCGCATATGCTGAGAAAACGATTTGCACCTTTTAAAACTTCGAGCTCATGCTTTTCGACATCCATTTTCAATAGATTCACTTTTTGAATTGAGTATTTTCCAATAATCTGGTCTAAAGTGACAGAAGAGAGCCAAATTTCTGCTTTGTTTTTTTCAAAATCTGAATTGAATTGAACAGTATGACCCCCTGTATTGCCCGGATTTATCTTGAGGCATACTTTTCTCGGTTCACTGCTTACGGCTTTGTTGAAAGTTTTAACGTTTTGAATATCGTTTAGGTAGATATTTTTGCCAAGAATTCCAAAGTTCCTTGGTTCTGGCTCGAACGCAAACACCCACCCAGATTCCCCAACGAGTCTACTTGATTTGAGAGCGAAAGTGCCTATATGGCTGCCTACATCAAAAACGATATCTCCCGTCTTTGGGATGTAATGCCTGTCATAAACCCTATCGAAGTGTACTTCTTCAATCACCTCAATATCTATCGTGTTAAGTCTGAATAGGATTTTTAGATTGCCTGGCAATGATACTTTGAAAAGTCTGCCTGACAAAGCGGCCGGCGACAGTCTCTTTAGAATGACTTTGAGAATGATGAGTTTAATGCCTATAATGGCGAACTGATCTCGAAGTTCCGAGGCAGAACTGGATTTTAACCGCAAAACTCTGCTAACAAAACTGCCCAGTGCATAAATAACTGATAAGCTTGCCTTCGGTGCTCGTATGTCCACAATGTGATTATTTGGCATTGATCTTCACAAAGTGATCAAATTCTCTAATAAGCGCGTGCCGTTCATCAATCTTTAGGTCTTCCTTGCATATATTCCTAGCGTGCGAACTACTATTCACTGATCTCCATTGCTTTGCAGTGTAGAGGTGGTCGCATGCGTCAGTGCCCCAGCCTTCATCGTGTATACACAACGAGATCTGTAAGCCGACGTCCCATAACGCAGCTTTTGCAATGGTCCTGAGGTATAGAACTTCCTTTCGCAAGTCTTTTGTAGGAGATTTCTCCAACTGTGCATCGGTGAAGATCCCAGCGATGCATAGAGAATTTACCCTGGTTGCTCTTCTGGCAATCGCAACAATCTGCGCAAGTATGGCTACTCCACAGTCTGCAAATTCTGAACGAACGAAGAAGCTTCAAGTTCTAGTTCTAGAGAACGGAATATTCGACTGCGCAAACGTAGTTGACTCGATAGACAGGTATTTCGCCTCGATTGCCGACCTAGGGTTTGGAACATCCTTATTCAAGATAGACCAGTCTTCTAATAACGAGACAGGAATAAAGACCCTCATCATAAACCAATATCAATCAAAAGGCATCGAGATATTCATCCTCGTAGGGAACGACATCAAATTCCCAATAAGAGCATCAGAAGAGGCAATGATCGGCGCACCCGCAGACGGCGTTCTCTGCGACACAAACGGCGAGCTCACTGTGGATGGCTGGAACCAATCAGTCAAAGCGTTCACTTCAGAAGTAACCATCGCCTATGTTTTCCCTCCGGGGATAGGGCTAACAGCCGATGCGCAAAGAAACCTAGTGATCGGCGCCTTCGACAAGTTCGAAAGCTTTCATCGAAAGCAGATCACTTACTCAAACATGGGCATAACGTGCGGACATTTCGACAACGACATGTTCACAGAAAGCATCAGACGCATGACAACAGCTTCAGAAACTCTCTTCGGGAAGAACTGTACAACAGAAAAAGAACTGACAGAAGCCGAAGCTAAGACGTATTTCGAAAAAGCTCCTGCCTACTTTGGCGTGTCAGGCCACGGTTCTCCAATGGTAGTTGAAACAAGCTCCGCGGGAGATTATATAAGCTGTACTGATTTTTCCAACGAACCTAACGAATTCAAAAAGACACCTTTATTCCTCGAAGTATTCGGATGCTGGACTTCGGGATGGACCTTCGGATGTCAAAACGACCCATGGAACGCTGGGAGCGAAAACCTGGCAGCATCAGGCATATTCAAAAACAATTACACAGTGGCCCTAGTCGCAGGATTTCCCGAATCCTCAGCTGAATACAGCTTTTCAAGTAATGTGCTCTCCGAGTTTTCCCATCATCCAGACTTAACTCTAGGCGAACTGATGTTGAACAAAACAAGACGATGTGGAGATTGGGTTCTTTTCGGAGATCCCACCCTAAGGATAGAACAATCACCCGAAGAAAACATCAAACCAATAGCCTCAATCGAATATTTGTACCCGACCCCGATTGAGCAGAGCACCGCCGTATACTTCGAGGGCTCTGGCACAGACGCAGACGGAACCATCGTCGCCTACGAATGGAAATCCAGCATAGACGGTCAGCTCAGCACCTCAAAGACCTTCAGCACAACCAAACTGTCAGCTGGCACGCATACAGTCTATTTCAAGGTAAAGGACAATGCTGGAGGCACAATAACGCGCGCAACGTATTAATGCAAGCGTCCCATATGCAATCTATGGTGTTAAATGTGAGGGACCGCGTTCTCTAACCGGAAAAACAAAACGTTTAATATCCCTCAAACCAATTCGAAAAGCTCTATGCAGTTTTCGAAACAGATCGAAGAAAAATGGCAGAATAAATGGGAAACCGCAAAGATTTTTGAAGCGAACCCACAGCCGAAGAGAAAAAAGTTCTTCGTAACGTTTCCATACCCCTACATGAACGGCCCGCTCCACGTA
>CAZDNV010000009.1:0-31097 GCA_964506875.1 uncultured Candidatus Bathyarchaeia archaeon | reverse complement strand
GTGGAGATCTGCCCCAAGAGAGTCCTGGCAAAGACTAATGGCCAGATTGAAGTCAAAAACCTGATGGCATGCACTCTCTGTCAAGATTGCGTTGAAGCTTGTCCCCAAGACCCTCACACCATCGAAGTTGGTTGGGAAGAAAACATGTTCATATTGAACATAGAATCTACAGGTGTTCTTTCCCCCGAAGAAATCGTGATTGAGGCCGTGAAGATCTTGGATAGACAACTGAAGGAGCTTGAAACTAATATCAAGGTGAAAAAGAGTGAGGAAAGTTAAAGCAACAAACCCTGAATTGATCGAGCTCATTCGCTTTCTAAGAAAGCAAAGCAGAGAAAACAAAGCAGAGATCTGGCGAGACGTGGCAGAACGTCTAGCCAAACCAAGGCGAAAACGCCTGTCCGTCAATCTGAGCTGCTTGGAGAGAAACACCCAAAAAAAAGAGGCAGTAGTTGTTCCCGGCAAAGTACTGAGCGCAGGGAAGCTAAGCCACCCTATAACCGTGACGGCATTCGCATTTTCTGCAGTTGCGAAGGAGAAGATCAGTGCAGCGAATGGCAAATGCCTCTCCTTCTCCGACTTGATCAAGAAGAACCCAAAAGGGTCAAACGTTAAAATCATTGGGTGACAAAAATGCAGAAGTCAAGTAGCACTATTGGTGTGATAAACGCTGAAGGTCTTATTCTAGGAAGAATGGCGACTTATGTCGCAAAAAGACTGCTTAAGGGCGAGCGAATAGTAATAGTAAATTCTGAAAAGGCTGTACTTTCTGGGAAGAAACGCAGCAAGTTGAATGACGCTCAGGAATTTCTGGGAGTGGGGGGCCCTGGAAGGGGGCCGTTCCATTATAGAAGACCGGATAGAATAGTCAGGAAAACCGTAAGAGGGATGCTCCCGTTCAAACGGCCCAAGGGTAAACAGGCTTTCAAGAGGCTCAGAGTGTACATGGGAGTACCCGACGGCTTTAAGGATCAGAAGATGGAAACCCTGACGAATGCACATGCCAAGAAGCTCAAATGCTCCTACGTTACGATTGGTGAATTCGCGAGAGGAATTGGATGGAATCCTAGTGAATGATTATGCCAGCCAAAAAAGTATTAGTGGTTAGCGGAAAGAGGAAAACAGCCACAGCACGTGCTGTAGCCAGAACTGGAATTGGAAGAATACGCATAAACAAAATCCCACTGGAGATTCTTGAGCCCAAAATCTCCCGAGAGAAGATCAAAGAGCCACTTACACAAGCAGGCGAGGAGGTCTGGAAGCAACTGGATCTAGATGTGAAAACCTCAGGTGGAGGCTACATGGGACAAGCAGACGCAGCAAGAATGGCTGTGGCCAACGCCTTGCTTAAGTGGACCAAAAGCGCACATCTACGCACAGTTTTCGCAGAATACGATAGAACAATGATAGTGGGAGATGCAAGGAAGAAAGAACCCAAGAAGTTCGGTGGATCAGGAGCACGAGCAAAAGGGCAGAAGAGCTACAGATAAAGAGGTCTGTTTGGTTGATCATACCTGTAAGATGCTTTACATGCGGCAAGCTGATCGGAGACAAATGGGAAGAGTTCGCTGCGAGAACCAAGGCAGGAGAAAATGCAGGTGATGTCTTGGACAGTCTGGGGATCAAGCGATACTGTTGCCGTCGCATGCTCTTGTCGCACGTGGAAATTGTCGATGAAGTTCTGCGGTTCTATGAAGAAGCTGAAAGACGAAAAGAGGCAAGAAGCAACTACTAGAATACGAAAAGGAGAAAATGGATGTCAACAGTCGTCGAAGATCTCGTTGCCAGGAAGGTCTTCAACAGCCGTGGAGAAGAGACAATAGAAGTTGATGTTGTAACTACCTCTGGCTTTGGAAGGGTCTCAGCCCCAGCTGGAAAAAGCCGTGGAAAGACTGAAGTCACTTATTATCCGCAGGGCAGCGTTGACCAAGCTGTGAAAAAGGTGGAGGAACTCGTGGCCCCAGAGATCGTCGGACTAAACGCAGATTTTCAGGAAGAGATTGACGGTACCTTGCATGAGATTGACGGTTCGAAAGACTTCAAGATCATAGGAGGGAACGCTGCCTTCGCCATCTCACTGGCCACCGCTGAAGCAGCAGCGAATTCCTACAGTTGCCTTCTCTTCCAGTATTTGGGTGGGCACATCGCTCACGAGCTTCCTTTTCCTTTAGGGAACGCTATAAGCGGCGGGCAACATACTTATGGAAAGCCTCCGGACCTGCAGGAGTTTCTGGTTCTTCCCTATGGTGCAGACTCATTCTCAGAGGCAGCTACAGCCAATGTGCAGGTTCACAGAAGAATAGGCGACGTTCTTAAGAAGAAGAATAAGGTTTTCGACGGCGGAAAAAGTGACGAGGGGGCTTGGGTTGGAAGCATCAGTGATTCAGAAGCCCTTGAGATCTTGGCTACTGCATGCGAGGAAATTGGTGGCGAATTAGGTTTCGAATGTGGCCTAGGGATTGATGTTGCAGCATCTTCTTTTTGGAAGGGCAAGGCCAGAACTTATGTTTACGAAAGGGGAAGAAAAAAACGTAATGCAGGCGAACAGCTAGATTTCATTCTTGAACTCATAAAAACATATCACCTTGCCTACGTTGAAGACGCTTTTCATGAAGAGGACTACCAGAGTTTTGCTGAACTGACGAGAAAGGCGAAGGATTGCCTGATTTGTGGTGACGATTTGTTCACCACCAATAGCGAGAGACTAAGCCGCGGAATAAAAATGCATGCCGCCAACTCCGTCATAATAAAGGTGAACCAAGTAGGAACTCTCACAGATGCATCCGAGACTATTGAGATGGCCAAAAGAAACGGTTACGTACCAGTAATGGCACATCGTTCAGGCGACACATGTGACTGGCACATTGCCCACTTGGCGGTCGCTTTCAAATGCCCCATAATCAAAACTGGGATCGTTGAGGGGGCGCGAATCGCAAAGATAAATGAGCTAGTAAGGATCGAGGAGTTTCTAGGAGAGAGAGCCGAGATGGCTGATCTCAAGATACACTAGGAGGAACATGCCTTGTCAGAAGATAAAGAGATTAAAGAAACCAAGGAACCCGAAAAAGAGGAAGTGAAGCCTCAAGATGAACATGAAGCTGCAGCCACAGCACCAGAAGATACCCTGCTTATGCCCAGAGACACTCTGCTGTCTGCAGGAATACACATTGGCACCAGAATGAAAACAGGCGACATGGAGCCGTTCATATATCGCGTAAGACCAGACGGATTGTTCGTCTTGGATGTTAAGAAGACCGATGACCGCATAAAAACCGTGGCCAAGTTCTTGGCAAGATTCGAACCTTCGAAGGTCGCAGCTACTGCAGCAAGACTGTACGCACAGGAGCCTGTCAAGAGGTTCAGTGAAGTGACAAAAGCAATACCTGTGGCCGGTCGATTTATCCCAGGGCTCCTGTCGAATCCGCTTTATCCGCACCGAATCGAACCGGAAGTGTTGATTGTATCTGATCCAAGAGCAGACGCTCAAGCGGTGAAGGAAGCAGCCTCAGTAGGCATACCTGTAGTGGCTTTATGTAGTACGGACAATGAATTCACAGGCGTGGATTTCGTTATCCCAACGAACAACAAGGGAAGACGAGCACTTGCAGTTATCTATTGGCTCATGGCAAGACAGATACTCCGTGAAAGAGGAGAACTCGCACCTGACAAGGACCTGCCCTTAACTATAGACGATTTTGAGGCGAAAATCTCGGAAGAGGAGGAAACCTAGCCGAATGGCGAAGGTTCGGCTGCCAAGCCAGGCCGGAGCCTTCTATGAAGCAGCCGCAGGATCATTGAGGAAGCAAATAGAAGCTTGTTTTCTCAGCAAACATGGTCCCCAAAAACTCCCTGAAACAAAGAAAACGGGTCAAAGAAGAATAGTGGGGCTAGTCTGCCCCCATGCAGGTTACGTGGCTTCTGGTCCAGTGGCGGCTCATGCGTATTACGCGCTCGCTTCAGACGGCAGACCCGACACCGTAGTATTGTTCGGTCCAAATCATACAGGATACGGCAGCGCCCTAGCCTTAATGAATGAGGGTTTCTGGAAAACGCCATTAGGTGACGTAGAAGTAGATGGGGAAACAGCCAATCAGATCGTGCGAGAAGCACAAATAGTAGACGTCGATGAGTCTGCTCACCGCTTTGAACACTCAATTGAAGTTCAGCTTCCGTTTCTCCAGTATCTTTATGACGCGCAGTTCAAGATCGTGCCAATCTGTTTCTTGATGCAAGATTCATCATCAGCATTGGAGGTCGGTCGGGCAGTCGGCAGAATACTCCGTGGCAAGAACGCGGTCATAATAGCCTCTTCGGACCTATCCCATTATGAACCACAGGCAGAAGCTTCAAGAAACGACCAGATGGTTATTGAAGCTGTCAGTGCTATGGATGAGGCCAAGCTTTATTCACTCATCGAAACTTACAGAGTGAGCGCTTGTGGCTACGGACCGATCGCAGCACTAGTTGCTGCTTCAAAGGTTATGGGAGCAAATGAGGCAAAGCTCTTATGCTATAAGACCAGTGGAGATGTGATTGGCGACTACTCAAGCGTAGTAGGGTATGCCGCCATCTGTTTCGCGAAATAGTGGTGTGGAATGGGTGCCGTTGCCTCAGCGCCTGCAAAGATAATCCTTTTTGGTGAGCATTTCGTAGTCTATGGTGCGCCAGCAATAGTTTTAGCCATAGACGCGAGAGCATATGTAAAAGTGGAGAACCGTCATGACAAGGCTCTTTGCATTCGTTCACCTAATCTAAATCTTGCAGCGTGCTTTCAAGATAGTGCTTTCAAAACTATGGAAGGAGACGCGAAGGAGGCAAAGGCGAGATTTGAGCCGATCAAGCAGGCTGTTGGGAAGGTTCTGGAAAAGTATGGGCAAAACGTTGGTTTGGACATTGAAGTAAACTCCACAGTTCCTGTTGGGGCTGGCCTTGGATCCTCAGCTGCTGTGGTTGCAGCGTCTACCGTAGCAACTGCCGCTGCCTTAGGCGTGAAGCTTTCAAAAGAAGACATTCTCAGAATAGCATACGAAGCGGAGAAGACTGCTCATGGAACACCCTCTGGCATAGACCCTGCAATATCAACCTTTGGCGGCGCACTCTTGTTTCAAATGGATACTGGATTTAAGCCTTTAGAGGTGGACGTGGAGATACCCCTCGTTATTGGTGATACTGGTGTGGAAAGATCCACGCGGGTTCAGGTTGAGAAGGTCCGGATCCTGATGGATAAGTATCCTCTCGTTGTCGAACCATTGCTGAAGGCTGCACGGGAAATTGTCTTAAGAGCTATGGACGCCTTCAAGGAAAACGATCTTGAAACTATCGGTGCACTGATGGATATTAATCATGCCCTCCTGTATGGGGTCGGAGTATCAGACGAATCCTTGGAGCGGCTTACTTATGCTGCTCGCAAGGCAGGAGCATTAGGAGCAAAACTGACAGGTGCTGGAGGCGGCGGGTGTATGGTGGCCCTGTCAAGAAAAGAAAGGCTTGAACAGGTCTTAGGCGCAATTCAAAGGTCAGGAGGAAGATCCTTTGTTGCGCGGAAAACTGACGAGGGAGTCAGAATTGAGCAACAAGGCTAAAGCAACAATCCTGAAAATCGGCGGATCTGTAATCACAGACAAGAACAGTGAGCTCGCACCAAGAACGCACGTCATAGATCGACTGGCAGATGAAATACAGAGAGCAGGGGCCAGAGACTTGGTAGTGATTCATGGAGGCGGCAGCTTCGGACACCCAGCAGCACAAAAGAATGCAATCAAGGAAGGTCTGAAGAATGCTGGCCAAATAATAGGTTTTGCAGAAACCCATCACTACATGACAGTACTTAACGGCCTTGTTATGGATTCGCTAATATTACACGACGTTCCTGCAGTAAGCGTCACGCCACTGTCCTGTGTAACGACAGAAAACGGAAGAATCAAGAGCTTTGACGACACTTCGCTGAAGACACTATTGAAGATGGGGTTCCTACCTGTCCTTTATGGGGACGCGGTTCTGGATACGAAGCTAGGCTTTACGATTCTATCAGGTGACCAGCTGGCATCGTACCTAGCAACCAGGCTTAATGCGAAGCTTATAATCATGGGTGTTAATGTTGATGGGCTATTCGACGCTGATCCTGAAGCTGAAAAGAATGCAAAGAAAATTGGACATTTGACGTTAGAAGAGCTTAGAAAGCTTCAGATTAAGGTGGGCAAATCAACTGCACGCGATGTCACCGGTGGCATGCCTGGAAAGATCGCAGAGCTATTGCCGGCAATGGAACATGGGATTCGCGTCGCCATCATAAATGCAATGAAGCCAAACCATGTTTATGCGGCCTTGAAGGATGAAAGCATAGAAGGCACCATTATAGAGAAGGAATAAGATTTGCCGAAAGAAACGAGCAGAAGAAAAGCAGATCATATTAGAATCACGTTGAACCAAGACGTCGAAGCTGGGAAGACCACAACGGGTCTTGAAGACATTCTCCTTGTTCACAAAGCTCTGCCAGAGATCGACAAGAATAAGATAGACTTGTCGACAAGTGTTTTCGGACATGGTTTTTCAGCCCCATTGATCGTGGGTGCCATTACGGGCGGAACTCGTGAAGCTTCAAAGATAAATGCGACTATAGCGGAAGCAGTCGAAGAGCTAGGCTTGGGTATGGGAGTTGGAAGCCAACGGGTAGCAATAGAAGATAACAGATTTGAAGAAACCTTTGCCATCGTCAGGAAGAGAGCTCCAACAGCTTTCATAATAGCAAACATCGGGGGGATCCAGCTTGTCAATGGATATGGCTTGAGAGAAGTGAAGAAGGCGGTTGAGATGATAGAGGCCGATGCCATTGCTATTCACCTCAACTCATTGCAGGAGGCCGTCCAACCCGAGGGGCAAACAAACTTTCGAGGAGTGCTTGAAAAGATACAAGAAGTCGCAGAAGAGATTGGCAAACCTGTCATTGTAAAGGAAACAGGAGCTGGCATCGGGGCAGAGACTGCGAAAAGACTTCAAAGCGCCGGCGTCAAAGGAATAGATGTAAGTGGCGCAGGCGGTACGAGCTTTGCAGCAGTTGAATATCACCGTGCAATCGAGCAGAAGAATAGCCCTCAACGCAGGCTGGGCGACATCTTCTGGGATTGGGGCATATCAACAGCCGTAAGCGTAGTTGAAGTCTGCCAATCGACAAATGCTGTCGTAATCGCTTCTGGAGGGATTAGAGACGGAGTAGATGCGAGCAAGACCTTGGCCCTAGGCGCGAGTCTGGCAAGCTTTTCAAAGCCGATACTCCATGTTGCTGTTAAAGGTGTGAAAGAAACAAAAGACGCACTTTCACTCTTGATGGATGAACTGAGAAACGTGATGTTCCTCGTTGGAGCAGAGTCTATTCGGAACCTGCAGAATACCCCACTGGTAATCACAGGCAAAACAGCACAATGGCTGAAGGTTAGGGGACTCGACATTGAAAGCTATGCGCGAAGAGGAGAGTAGGGTCTTGAGTATTGAGAATCTACTTGAGGAGACCGCTACTCTAATAGACAAGACCATAGAGAAATACTTGCCAAGGACTTTTTCGAAGAACGCAGCCGTTTTTAGAATCAGTTCGCCAAAATATGCATACAACCTTGAACCATTGAACAAAGCAATCGCCGAGCCTATCTGGGAATTTCTTGAGAGAGGAGGAAAACGGTGGAGGCCTACATTGTTCTTATTGATACTCGAAGCTTTCGAGAAGAACACTAATGATTTCATTGATCTTGCAATCATCCCTGAAGTAATCCACAATGGCACTCTGATGGTAGACGATATTGAGGATGAATCTGAACTCCGAAGAGGAAGGCCCTGCACATACAGAATCTATGGCTTGGACATTGCCATAAACGCCGGAAACGCCATGTATTACCTACCACTATTGTCCCTAGTTGAAAACAGAAAAAGGCTCCCCGCCGAAAAACTCCGGAAAATCTACGAAATCTACGTGCAAGAAATGGTCAATCTCAGCCTTGGTCAAGCCATGGACATCGCATGGCATCGAGGATTAGCAAACGCGGACGAGATAGGCGAAAAGGACTATCTACAGATGTGCGCCTACAAAACAGGAACGTTGGCACGGATGTCCGCGAAAATCGCTGCTGTTCTAGCAGATGCAAGCGGAGAGCTAGTTGAGAAGCTTGGAAGCTTTGCTGAAAGCCTGGGAATAGCCTTCCAAATGCAGGACGACGTTTTGGACTTGACAAGTAAGGAGTTTGAGAAAAAGAAGGGAGGGCGCGGGCAAGACATAACCGAAGGAAAAAGAAGCTTGATCGTAATCCACACATTAAAGGCTGCAAGCACTCAAGACAAGAAGAGGCTTGTCGAGATCCTCAAGATGCATTCCTCGAATCAGACGCTGAGAGATGAGGCAATCAGAATAATCGAAAAGTACGACTCAATAGAATACGTCAAACAGTCTGCCAAGAGAATGGTTAAAGAGAGCTGGGAAGAGGCTGAGAAGCTATTGCCACTTTCCCAGGGCAAGGAAAAGTTAAAAGCTTTCGCAGATTTCTTGATTGAAAGAAAAACTTGAAATGGATAGAAGTGCAACAACTTTGGCGCTCAAAGACGATGCTGAGCTTGGGGAGGAAATCCGCAAGATTTCTCTGCTGAACGCTGTCAGGCACGATGGCAAAGCCCAAGCAGGATCAGTCATCGGTAAGATTCTTGGTGAAAAACCACAGCTAAAGGGCAGGGTCGGGGAAGTATCCGTTCTTGTTAATCAAGTCGTTCAAGAAGTCAACGGTCTTTCGCTCGATGAACAAAAACGCATCGTTGAACAAAAGTGGCCTGACGCTCTCCTAAGAGAGAAGGTTGAAGAGCAGAAGAAGCTCCCTCCATTGCCTAATGCCGAAAAGTATGCGCAGATTGTGACACGATTTTCACCGAATCCTGACTGCGTCTTGCACCTAGGCAGCGCCAGAGCCATAGTGCTATGTCATGAGTATGCAGGTATGTACAAGGGCAGGTTCATTCTGCGTTTTGAAGACACTGATCCCAAGATCAAGAGGCCTGTTCTAGAGTTCTACAACCGGATTAGAGAAGACCTAGCATGGCTCGATTGCACATCGACTGAAGAATACATTCAGAGCGACAGAATCCCTATTTATTATGAGTATGCTGAAAAACTGCTGAAGAACGGAAGCGCATATGTCTGCACTTGCCCCCCAGAACACTTTCGAGAGAGAATACTAGCCAATAATGCATGTGAATGCCGCGAGCTGCCGCCTAAAGAGCATATGACAAGATGGCAACGTATGCTTCAAAGCGATTACAACGAAGGCGAAGCAGTAGTCCGGGTCAAGACTGATCTGAGCCATCCTAACCCTGCCGTTCGAGACTGGCCTGCCATGCGCATAATCGACATTGAGAAATATCCCCACCCACGCGTTGGAAGAAAATACCGAGTATGGCCATTGTATAATCTTGCATGCGGAGTAGATGATCATCTCCTAGGTGTTACTCACATAATTCGCGGAAAAGAACATCTCACGAATCAAGTCAGACAGGAGTACATGTATCGTTACTTAGGATGGAAGTATCCAGAGGCAATACATTATGGGAGGCTCAAGATCACCGGAGCTTATCTGAGCAAATCAAAGATTGTTCAAGGAATGAGAGAAGGACTCTTCAAAGGCTGGGATGATCCACGTCTGGCAACTTTTGCAGCGTTAAGAAGAAGAGGAATAACGCCAGAAGCAATCAAGAAGATGATCATTGACATCGGACCCAAGACACAAGATGTCGTTCTGAGCTGGGAGAATCTTAACGCTTACAACCGAAAGATATTGGACTCGACGGCTGATCGATACTTCTTCGTGCTGGATCCAACAGAAATGATTGTACGCAAGATCCCGAGAGTGCTTGCTGTGAGCCTTCGGTTGCATCCAGATCACCCTGAGAAGGGTTTCAGGAAATACAACGTACAGCCTGAAGGGAATGACGGCATAGCACGTTTCTGGGTTTCAAGGAAGGATATGGAAACTGCACGAAGCGGAGATTTGATCCGTCTCATGGAGTTGTTCAACGTCAAAATCGAAAATGGCGACGGCTATTCATGGGATGCGTCTTTCGTGAGCGAATCTTACGAAGATGCAAGAGACGCTAAGGCGCAACTGATTCATTGGATACCTGTGGACAACGGTATGCCTTGTCAAGTAGTTATGCCTGACGCCACAATAGGTGAAGGAATAGCTGAGGCGTTATGCAAACAGCTCAAACCGGACACCATGATACAGTTCGAGAGATTTGGCTTTGTGAGAATCGATCAAGTGAATGAGAGACTAACAGCTTATTACACCCATAAGTAATGAGGGATGAAGCTATGCGAAAACAAGACAAGTTGATCGTCTGGCCAATCTACTTCGATTCCTCAAAAACCAGAAAAGATGGAAGGAGGGTGACAAGAACCTTGGCTGTCCAATCACCAACGATATCAGAGATACGAGAAGCCGCGGAGAAAATCCACCTGAGCTGCGAACTTGTCTCGGAAGCGTCTCATCCTAAAACGCCTTGGCTGAAGTCAGGCTCTCTTCTCGTGAAGAAGAATCAGGCGAAAGACAAGATTATTAG
Organism: uncultured Candidatus Bathyarchaeia archaeon; assembly: GCA_964506875.1. GTDB lineage: Archaea > Thermoproteota > Bathyarchaeia > Bathyarchaeales > Bathycorpusculaceae > CAZDNV01. The sequence goes on along the minus strand of CAZDNV010000009.1, from coordinate 20,510 downwards.
AGAGATTGCCAAGCAACTTCAAGAGACTCGTAACGCACAAGTAGAGAAATAGGCTCAGAATCAGCTTTTTTCTTCGCTGATCAAAACAGCATTCAGCACGCCATCTTGGCCTGGTCGAGAAGTAATGCGCGCCAAGCCCAATGAAGTCTCTACCACCGCACCCTTGGTTATTACTCCCCTACGATTGTAATCAACATTGGCGGGGTTTCTGACTACACGTGTAATTTGGGTTTTTTCAGTCTTCCCTGCTTTCGGGTCTGTTACGCATACTTGCTTGTCACTTAGGATCTTAAGCTTCTGTATTCCGCCTCTTCCTCTCGGAGCTTTTCGTTTGGTCTCGCCCAAAGTAGTTTCAACTGGGAATGAACCGAGTTCGAATCTTCTCTTCTTTCTGTAAGCTCCTTTTCTGCCTCCCGAAGGCTTCTTCTTGCGCAGATCGCCGTGCCAAACTGACAATTTTTCACTTCTCCATCATTGTAGGATTCAGGCGTTCATTATGACTTTCGTTCCTCATATAAACCTATCCGTTTTGGGGTTAAAGCTCTCCTTTACTCTCTAGGCCTTCAAAAACATGCTTCAGCTCTCTTTTCATGGTTGCCGTGTCATGGCTTAAAGCGAAGTAATCCGCGAAATATTCAGTTGTCGTTAATGACGCTGACCGCCCACTTCTCTCACTGGCGATTAACCCCATCTCTCTCAGTAGTCTGACATGGCCGTAGGCATGATGGCCTCGAACGTCAATGACTCTTTTCTGTGATACGGGCTGCCTGTAGGCTATGTAAGAGAGCGTCTTTAGTGGTCCCACGGAAAGTAAAGGTCGATTCACAAGCTTTCTGACTCGAGGTGTAAACTCTCCTTTCAACTGCAAAACATATCGTTCATCTTTGAGTTCCAAGATTTCAAGAGCAGTATTCCTGCAAGCGTACTCCTTCATGAGCGCCTTCGCGATTCTTCTGGTCTTGTTCTTCGATCTTGTATCCAGAACTGAACACAATTCATTTATTTTTAAGGGGCGACCTGCAACGTACAATGCTGCCTCCAAAAGAACCAGCTCATATACTGCTTTGTCGTGCGCCTGTTGATCCTGAATGCCTGCGCCTATTTCAAGCGCTTCTTTTTTCGTTTCCTGCAAGACTCAAGTCTCCAATGGTTATGTATGTCTCTTCGGTCTCCTCATCCTGCCATAGGCTTACTTTACCTTCTTGGGCTAGGAAAAGCAGAAGGATAAATGTGCGGACAGCTTCGAGGCGTAGCATTTCTTTTGTCAGGGTCGAGAATTCTATTATGCCCGCACCTTTCACTCTTTCAGAAAGGGAAGCGTAGAGTTTTTGCATCTGTAATTCGATTTCCATTAGGTAAAGATCTAGTTGAGGCAGGATCTCTGAAGCTGATGGTAGAATAGGTGCTTCAATGGCCCTTTCTGGTCGGATGAGGCTTTCGCCTTTCAGAACATCGTCGAGAACTTCAAGAAGGTGCCTGATGGTTGTTGAGGTCAATTCATATCTCAGCGGCAGGAAGAGCGGTGGCGGAAGAAAATCTTGGGGCGGCTTCTGAGGTGAGGGAGGCTCCTCAAGTTTCAGCAGGAGTCTCGACTTCATCAGATATATCAGAGCTGAAGAATCCAGTGCAACTCCTGATGCTCTGAAATCAACTTGTCCGGACTTATTCATCTGTTCAAGAAATGACGTTAGTAAGTATGCAATGTTGACATTCCAAGGAGTGAGCTTCTCAAGTTTATGGAATTCGAAAAGAATATTCCATGGAGGGTACAAATAGAAAGGTCTTTTCACCGATGTGGAGGCCACTAGCTAGGCACCTCGAGGAATTTTGCGGAGATGACATTCGAGACTCCGTTTTGTCCATAGACTCCATAGACCTTCTGCGCCTTGTTCACCATTTCTGGCTTCAGTGTAATTACTATGAATTGAGTTTTATCCGATTCCTCTAAGAGAACGTCAGCTAGTTTTGAAACGTGATGGGCGTCAAGGTGAGCATCTACCTCATCGAGTACGTAGAATGACGCGGGCGTGAACCCCTTTAAGGCGAAAATGAATGCGACTGCCGCGACTGACCGCTCACCGCCGCTGGCGGCGCTTACTATTATTGAAGGCTTATTTGGAAATTGTACAATCATGTCAATGCCTCCTGAGAATGGTTCGTTTATGTCGTCCACTTTCAACGTGGCTGACCCACCGCCAGTCAACTTGGCGAAGTACTTCTGCAGGCTTTGGTTGATTCTTTCAAAAGCTTCCATGAAGACCTTGTGTTTCTTCAGCTCAATCTCGTCCATGAACTGGACAATGGCTTGCTTTTCCTTTTCGAGTTCATTCATTCTCATTGACAGTTCTCGGTAGCGCGAGATCTGTTCTGCATAATGAGACAGTGCAAGTTGATTCACATTGCCTATTCTTTCAAGTTCAAACTGCATCATCCTGATCGACGTTTCAGCTTCTTCAACTTGCTTTGGCGCCACTTCAAGTGGTTGATCGTAGCCGAGTTGCTTGAGTTGACTTCGATATTGTTCGATTTGGAGCAAGGAGGTTTGCACGTTCAATTGAAGCTGATTGAAAACACGGTCTACTTGTTCATAGTCTGAGTCGAGCTTGTAGAGTTCTTTGTCTATGCCGTCGATTTGTGTTGTGAATTTCTTTGCCTCTTTTCTAGCCGAGAAGACGCTCTTGGAGAGTTCGACGCGGCTTTTTTCCAGTTCTGTAAGCTCCTGCTTCAATGCTTCCCTATCCTGTAGTGCGCTTTCCATATCCTTTTCGGTTCTTCTTTGTTGCTGTTCAGCTTTTGCGACTTGGATTCTAGAGTTTTGATACCCTATTCTCAGAACGTTGTCATATTGCGATTGAAGTGTGGAAATCTCGGTCTCGAAGGAACCAAGTCTTTGCCTCGAAGTGATTATCTCCTCAGCTAGTTTTTCCCTCTTTACCTCCATCTCTTGGATGTTACCCGGGTCTGTCTTCCGTCTTAGGGTTGCCAGTTCCATCTGCAGTTTGCGCATTTCCTTTTGGATGGTGCTTCTTTCGGCTCTGTGAATCCACATTTGCGATTTTTCGCTTTCGATCTCCTTTTCAAGCCGTACTGAGTGATGCCCCACGCGTTTTACGTTGGATTTGACTCTCTTAGCGCTTCTTCTGACCCGGGTTATCTCTCTTTCAAGCGTGCCAATCGCGTCAGATAATCGTGCGATTTCGACGCGGGTGTTGTCTATTTCCTCCTCAAAAGCCGTTACGTCATTGCTTCTTCTTGACAAGTGCTGTTGTAGGGCTGCAACGGCTTCATCCAGGCTCTTTATTGCTGCGTCACTTGGGACAATCGACGAGAAGTCTATTGGCGCACGATAGTAGCCGCTCTCAAAACCCCCGCCCGTTTCATAAAGATCACCGTTGAATGTGACTGCCCGAAATCCTTCAGAGGATAGTGTGAAAGCGATCCTATCGTCCGAAACGACCAGAGTGTCGCCAAAAACATATTTAACGGCAGGTTCATAGTGGCTGTCATACTTCAAAAATGATGATGCCAGACCACTGATGCCTTCTTTCTCAGGGATTTTTTGGAGTCCGAGGTTTGATGATCCTTCAAGTGGAATTATTTTTATTCTGCCAAGCTTCATTTTTCTGACGGTCTCTGTGCACGTGAAGGCAGTGTCGAAATCTTTCACGACTAAGGCTTCAAGCCATCCAACTGATGCAGCCTCTATTGATCGCTGACGGCTTTTGTCAATCTTGATCAGGTTGCGTAGCCTACCGTAAACGCCTTGGATAACGCCCAAGTCGCCTAGTTCCTCGATGCTTCTCAATGCTTTTTCTTCTGCAGCTATGGTTTCGGCTAGTCCTCTTTGAGTTTCAAACTCGACTACAGCTTCTCGAGCAGAATCAGCGATTTTTCCAGCTTCGGCTATCTCTTTCTCCACTGCTTCCCTTTGTGCTATTCTTCTTTCTAGGGTTCGTTCTAGGCTCTTGAGTTGATTCTTCTGCTCTTTCTGCACTTTTTCCAGATCTATGAAAGACTTCTCAAGCTCAGCAAGTGTTGTGGCGAATCTTGCTTTGCGGTCGTTGAGGTCGGTGATTCTTTTTGAGCTTATTCTGATGGCTGCTTGGCTTTTTGCGTATTCGGATTTTAGGAAGGAGAGTCTCTTATAGTGGTTATCAAGGCACAGCTCGATCTCGCGTATCCTCTTGCTGTTTTCTCCCACAGTGTCCCAAAGTTGGGTGGTTTCTTTGGCTAGAGCGTCATGTTCAGCCTGTTTTGAATTAATCTGGGCCAGAATCGATCCGTGTTCACTTCCTAGTTGCTTGATTTTTATGCGGTTGTCGCGAATCTCATTTCGAATGGATTCGTGCTGTTTCGCAATGTTGCCTTTGACTCGTCTTAAACCTTCCAAGCTTATTTTACTTGAGCCGATTCTTGTCGTGAGCTCAGTCAGTTTTGATCTTAGTTCACCGATTCTTATTTGGACTTTCAGTACCTGTGAGCCGCCCTCCTCGACCATTTCTGAGCTCAGTTTCCGCCATTCACCTTCGATTCCTCTTCTTCTTGTCCTATGTTCGTCGCGCAATTGTCTCAGTTTTTCAACCCTGCTTCTAACATTATCTGATTGAGTGGCATTCTCCTTCATTCTTCTCTGTGTTTGTGCCATGCCGTACGAGATTTTGACTGTTTCAAATTTTCTGATCTCATCTTGAATGAAGGTGGCTCTTAGAAGCTCGTTGCGTTCTCTTTCCAAACTGTCTAGTCTCTTCTGCACTTCATCGATTCTGCCCATGGCCGTGTTTATAGAAATGTCGGCTGCTCTGAGCTTTTCCTCGGCTTCAGCCTTCTCAGCATCGTATTGTCCGATTCCGACTAGGTCCTCAACGATTTTCCTTCGCTCCAAAGGCGAAATATCTGTCAGACGGGTTATTGTACCTTGCAAGACTATGTTTTGGCTAGTGCTACTTATCCCTGCCATCGAAAGGATCTCAACAATATGTGCTCTTGAGATCCTTCGTCCATTGAGGCGATAAACACTTTGGCCATTTCTGTAGACCTCACGCGAGACTGTGACCGTTGTAGTATCAACTGGCATACGGCCATCTGTATTGTCAAACTGGATTATCACTTTGGCCATTTTCGCTTTTTCCAGCCCTGCATTTTCTGATCCGTGGAAAATCAGTTTGGCTGCTGTTTCTGCACGTAGCCTTCTAGTACTCAACTCGCCTAAAGAAAACAAGAATGCATCTAGAATGTTTGTTTTTCCACTCCCATTCGGCCCTGTTATCGCTGTGAAGCCCTTGTCCAAGGCCACTTTAACGGTTTCCGGTCCGAATGATTTGAAGCCCTTAAGCTCGATTTTCTTAATATAGGGCATTCAGCCTGCGCCCTCACCCTCTTGGAAGCGTACTATGTCTCCTAATAGACCATTTTATTCGATGTTTCTATAAAGGTTACTACGTCATCGAGCTTTAACGGTTACTCACGTTTTCGGCGCTATTTTTCAATCTTCAATCTGTATTCTGTAGCCATTTTCCTGACTAAGGCCTTCACGTCTTCGTCCTTACCATAAACGAGGAGCGAACCATCATTTTGGGTGTTGCATGACAGTCTAGACTCGTCGACCAATTCTCTCAATCTGCCTAATGTTAATCCTGCTGAAGGTTTGACGCGAACCCACTTCTGTTTCCTAGGAAGACCTAGTATGAATCTTGTTTCCTTTTCTTCTTCAGGAGCCTTTCTCCTCGATTCATTCAGCTTGACGAGCCATCTATCAGCATACTCGCTGCCGAATCTTCTCTCTCCCTCAGAAACAAGGTAAGATTCCACTTTTCCGAGGTATTCTACGATTTTCTGTGCCGCTTCCCAGTAAGCCGGGCCGATCTTGGATATCCTGATCATCGTTCTAGCTGATTTCAAATCACTCAGGGTTTCAGCAGGCATAACTACTCCCCTCTTTCGCAGATCAGCTATCATTTCTTCCAGAGTTTTCCATACAGCCGAGAATTCCATTCGAGGATCCACCTTTGGTTCCCTTTAAGGGTTGCTTTCTATCGATTTAACCATTTTCTAACTCGATTCAACCCATGAGCTCTGTTAACTGCGTTTCAAAAGCCCATGTTCATTATCTTGGGCGTTGATTTCCTAGGCCGGCTTGTGCTCTGGACTCATCCAAGAGTGCACACGACCGTTCGTAGTGATTCTTCCTTATGTCCATAAACATCTTGCCAGATCAGTAGCAAGACACAATCCGCATTTTTCAATGTCATATGGGTCGAAGGTCTTGTGCATCCTGCAAAGGAGCCCTTTTGCTCTTATCGTCCTGCAGATTTCGCAGAACATAATAATGAACTCCCTGTTAGACACCTTAGTTCTGGCTAAGCAATCGGCCGATTTCGCTATTAGTGCCATGATTTCAGGATCGTTTCCCAGATCGATTGCGCTTCCGCGAATCTTTCTGCAATAGAGACTTATGGCAGGTTGGCTTACTCCAAGGAGCTGGCGATTCTCTCCTGTTTCATATTGCGTTTCACCATGAGTTCCTTGGCCATTACAGCTCGTACTGCGGGCAAGGCACATCTTGCTGCAACTTCACATGGAACCAGCATTCTGTCACACTTCCATCCTGATGCTTTGTCGAAAGGCATAAACATACTTTATTACAATTGTAATATCGATCTGAGGAAACATGAATGAATTGGCGAAACATTGGGGAAATCGCCCATGATGTCTATTGGGTCGGAGTCCGCGACTGGAATCGCAGAATCTTCGACGCTTTGATCCCTCTACCAAGAGGAACAACCTACAACGCCTATCTGGTGATCGGAACAGACAAGAAAGCATTGATAGATACGGTGAACCCCGGCTTCGAGAAGGAACTCGAAGAGAAGATCAGCAAGATTACTGATCCAGCAAAGATAGACTACGTGATCATGAATCATGCAGAACCTGATCATGCAGGCTGTATCCCTTATGTTATGTCGATGAACAAAGGTGCCAAGCTTGTGACAACTAGCAAAGGTGCGAAAATGGCGCAGACATTCTACGAGGTTCCCGAAAATAGAACAGTAGTCACTACTGATGGAGGATCCATTGATCTGGGTGGCAAAACACTAGAGTTCATTGAAGCTCCCATGTTGCATTGGCCTGAAACTATGTTCACATACTTATCGGAAAACAAGATTCTCTTCCCTTGTGATTTTCTGGGGCTACATGTTGCCCAAGGGTTTTATGATGATGAGGTTGAAGACCTGCTTGTTCACGCACAGAGATACTTCGGAGAGATAATGATGCCCTTCAGAACCATGGGCTTGAAGGCACTTGAGAGAATTGGGAGGCTAGAGATTCAGATGATAGCACCAAGTCACGGGCCTATACATAGGAACCCTAACCGAATCTTGGAGGCTTACAAGCAGTGGGTCAATGGGAAAACAAAGCAAAAGGTTACGGTAGTTTATACGAGCATGTGGAACAGCACCGAGAAAATGGTTCGCCAAATGGTGGACGTATTGACCTCTGAAGGCATAGACGTTTCGCTGTACAATCTACTGGTTGCTGACTTAGGGGATCTGGCGAAAGATCTTGTAGACTCAAGAGCTATCGTGCTAGGCACTCCTACAGTACTTGGAGGTGCACATCCTTTGGCTGTCTATGCAGCCTACTTGGTGAAAGCGCTACGACCTCCTGCAAGATATGGGGCGGTTTTAAGCTCTTACGGTTGGGGAGGCGGCGCCGTGAAGCAAGTTCAGGATATATTGGGAAAGACACCGATGGAGATTGTAGGTGTCATAGAAACAAATGGTCCACCAACCCAGAATGATGTCAGCAAGATCAATGAGTTGGGTAAGGCGCTTGCCAGCAAGATCAAGGAGGAAGAGTATTGAGCGATTCAGCTGACGATAAGAAGAGAATGTTAAAAGAGGTTATCAGACAGTTGCACAATGGAGCATCGCCTCAAGAAGTCAAGGAGAAGTTCAAGCAGGTTCTCAAGAGCACAAGCTCCGAAGACATTGCAAGGATTGAGCAAGAGCTCGTTAAGGAAGGAATGCCTAGGGAAACGCTTCAAAGGCTTTGCGATGTCCATCTTGCTGTGTTTGGGGAGCAAGTTGAGCGTCAGGAATTGCACGTTCCTTCTTGGCATCCGATTAGCATTCTTGTTCAGGAACACAAAGCTCTCCTCGAACGCGTAGAACAGCTAGAGATTATTCTAAAGATGATTGAAGATGCATGTGACATAGTCTATGTAGGAGATGCAATGACTAAGCTGCAGGAATTAGTGAAAGATTTTGCAGATGCAGAGAAGCACTATCTGCGAGAAGAGAATATACTTTTCCCGATCTTAGAGAAGCATGGCATAACTGAACCCCCAGCGATAATGTGGATGGAACATAACCAGATACGAGAAAAGAAGAAAAAGCTTCAAAGCTTGGTTGAAAAATGGAACACAATGGAGTTCCAAGATTTCAAGCGACAGCTGAGCGAATCTACAAAACCCCTGTGCGAGCTTATGCCAAATCATTTCCTCAAGGAAAACAACATTCTCTTCCCAGCAGCACTACAAACGGTAACGGACAAAGAATGGGAAGATGCAAGAAGCGAATTTGACGAGATAGGATATTGTTGCTTCACACCTCCAACCGCCGCTGTAAAGCCCAGCTCCGAGAGGATCGAGCAAACAAAGGCCGAATATACGCCTATGGAAGGGACTTTGAAGTTTGAGACTGGCAGTCTATCAAGAGAGGAACTTGAGAGCATCCTTGATGCGCTACCATTGGACATATCATTCATTGACAAGAATGATAAAGTGAAATACTTCAACAAGGCTGATGGGCGAATATTCGTCAGAACTAAGGCTGTTCTCGGTAGAAACGTGCAAATGTGCCATCCTCAGAAGAGCATTCACATCGTGAACAGAATAGTGGAAGCATTCAAGTCAGGCAAGAAAAGCGTAGCTGAATTCTGGATAACGTTGGATAGCCGGCTAATTCACATAAGATTCTTCGCTGTAAGAGCCAAAGACGGAGAATATCTGGGAGCCATGGAGGTAGTTCAAGACTTGACAGACATCAAAAGAATAGAGGGGCAAAGGAGACTATTGGACTGGAAGGACTAAGCATGCTCTCACGAATTCGAACGAAGTTGACTGATTTTCAGTAGAAGTCTGTTTCCTTACTTAGCCTTAAGCTCCTTGATGCGTTCCTGTACTGCCGCAAGCTCGTTCTTCAGTTCCTGAGTGTATTTCTCTAGCCTATCAACCTTCTCTGCCTTCGTCAAGAAGTGTCGATTGAACGGTCCTTGTGCATGATGACTCGAACGGTAGCAGCATCCGCCATGGCCGTGATGGACTTTATTCTCGCATTCCTGATCCATATTTCTTTCACCTGCTATTACTATCCGAAGTGAAGCATTTAAACTATCGAGTTCATGGTGAGATAGTGGCTGTACCAAATGAGAGGGAAAGCAAGCGGAAAGCAGTTCGGCATCCTGGCAATCGCCATTTAGGAGGAATTGCAGACGTTACTGGCAAGAAATGGGCTTTTCTCATAATGAACGCTCTTGGAAACAGCGAGAAACCTCGCTTGAATGGTCTGCTGGATCATCTATGGGGAGTCAGCCCAAAGACTCTGTCGACACGTTGAAAATATTGGAAAAGGAAGGACCAGTGAAGAAGAGATCGTTAACAAGATTCCCCTGCGAGTAGAATATTCGTTGACTGCTAGTGTGGAAGAAGCTTAGGGCTGCAACTACGCCATTGTTGCAGTGGGCAACCCGCAGAAGTAGCATGGCTAATGAAGAATGCAAATTCAGATGTCAAGACAGAACGACCGCCAATGATACGTAAACGATCTACTCAAGGCGTTAACATGTGATAATGTAGGTTCACTTCCGGAGCAGAGCGCTGCTATAGCGATCAAGGCGCGCTCGCTAATACAGTGGTTCTTGACTTGCCGCCTTGAAAAGATTCTTATCCTTGACCTCTGTACAAGGGCTACAGGAGATTTGATCCATGGATCTTAAGGGAAGTCGAACGGAGAAGAACCTACTGGCGGCTTTCGCTGGGGAGTCTCAGGCCAGAACCAGATATACGTTCTTTGCCAGCGTAGCTAAGAGGGAAGGCTATGAGCAGATATCAAGCATTTTTCAGGAGACGGCGGACAATGAAAAAGAGCATGCGCAGCTGTTCTTTAGCTACCTTAAAGGCGGGACCGCTGAGATTACTGCAACATATCCGGCAGGTACCATTGACACCACAGCAAGGGATCTGCTGGAGGCAGCAGAAGGAGAGAAACTGGAGTGGGGAATGCTCTATCCGAGCTTTGCTGGCGTGGCGGAAACAGAGGGGTTCAAAGAAGCTGCCAGAACCTTTCGGATGGTGGGCAAGGTGGAGGCTTTTCATGAACGTAGATATAGGAAACTGCTAGCAAATGTGGAGCAGCGTGCAGTGTTCAAAAGAGAGACGATCATCAAATGGAAGTGTAGAAACTGCGGTCATGTATATGAGGGCAAAGAAGCGCCAGAGAAATGCCCCGTCTGCGATCACCCGAAGAGCTTCTTCGAAGTCTGGGTTGAAAACTACTAGACACTAGGATAGCGCGCACTAAGGGCACTGGCAGCAGAACTGGAGTACAGAGTAGTCATAGGAAAGGTTTTTAGTCAAGTTGCTATATGAAAGACTGCAAACGTTCAGCGCATGTTGTGAGGATGAAATGAATGTCTGTATTTGCAGCGCCAGGCGCTTATGATCGTGCCATAACAGTGTTTTCGCCGGATGGCCGACTGTTTCAAGTTGAATACGCCATGGAACTTGTTAACCGTGGAGCCACGATTCTGGGGATTAGATGCGCCGAAGGAGTAGTATTAGGTTCAGAAGAGAATGTCGAACCGCTTGAAGAGGTTGAATTCTCGTGGAAGCTCTTCAAAGTTGACGATCACATTGGCGCGGCTATAGTAGGGCTGAGCTCGGATGCCAGAATGCTGATTGACCAGGCGAGGGTATATGCGCAGAGCAATAGGTTGACCTACGATGAGCCAATAGATGTGGAAGTTGTAACCAAGCGAATAAGCGACATAAAGCAGATGTACACTCAGCATGCGGGCGTGCGACCCTTTGGAGTTTCAATAATCTTCGCTGGTGTGGATAAGACTGGAAGTCGCGTATTCTACACTCACCCGAGCGGAACCTATTGGGGTTACAAGGCTACGGCCGTTGGCGCAGGAAGAGAAACTGTGTTGGGTATACTAAGAGAGGAGTACCGTGAAAACCCAAGCCTGGAAGAAGCCACAAAGCTTGCAGTGAAATGCTTGACCAAGGCCCTTGAAGCAAGACAATTGCCACCTAGAATAAAGATAGCGGTCATATCCTCAGAAACCAAGAAGATGGGAATAATTGAGGACAACAAGATCGAAGCTATCATGAAAGAGCTAGGCGTAGGCAAGTGAAAGAGGGATGAGTGAGAAGTACACTGTTGCGCGCATAATGAAAGACAATGAGCATTTTGAGGTTCTTGTCAAACCACAAAAAGCATTGGAATACCGTAATGGTAAGATAGCTGGGGTAACCGAGGTCCTAGTGGCCGAAACGATTTTTTCCGACGCGAATAAAGGAACAAAACCCTCAGAAGAAAGCCTGCGTAAGGCCTTTGGCACCACAGATTCGTTGAAAATAGCAGAAGCAATACTGAAAACAGGCACTTTGCAGCTGACGACAGAACAACGAAGAAAGATGGTTGAAGACAAGAGGCGGCAGATCGTAGACTTCATATCAAGGCAGTGCGTGGACCCGAAAACCAACCTTCCACATCCACCGCTTCGCATAGAAAACGCTATGGAACAGATCCGCTATCCAATTGACCCGTTCAAGCCGATTGAAGAGCAAGCTAGGGATATAGTCAAGCTTCTGAGACCCATTTTGCCACTTAGGATGGAACAAGTGTCCGTGGGCGTTACGATCCCCGCTCAATATTCAGTAAGAGCCTACGGAACCATTAAAGGATTTGGAACCATCAAGAAGGAAGAGTGGCGTGCAGACGGCTCATGGTACGGGGTCCTTGAAATTCCAGCAGGCTTATATGCGCCGCTACTAGAAAAGCTTGGAGAAGTAACTAAGGGAAATGGAGAAGCAAAGATTATCACATAATCGAATCTTTGTTGTTGATGGTTAGGTGTAAGATAATGCCCACATTTTTCGAGCCGAAACAGATTGCAACACCGGGTGATCTACTTGCAGAAGGCGAGTATGTAGCCGGAGAGAACACGTACGTCGACGGCAGGAAAATCTATGCCTCACGTATGGGTCTGGTAGAATACGAGAACAAAAATGTGAATGTCGTAGCTCTCAAAGCCTTCTATATTCCAAGAATGGGGGACATGGTCATTGGTACGATCGTAGAAGTAGGGTTTAATGGCTGGACAGTGGACATTAACGCGCCGTACCAGGCTTTCCTGAGACCTTCTGATGTTTTGAGTAGACCTTTCAAACCACAGAAGGATGAGCTGTCGCAGGTTCTGGATGTGGGAGACTTGGTTGTCGCCAAGATAGTTTCCTACGATAGAACACATGATCCGCAGCTCACAGTTGCCGAACCTGGATTGGGAAAGATAACCCGCGGTCAGATAGTGAAAATAACTCCAACGAAAGTTCCTAGGGTAATAGGTAGAAAGGGTTCAATGATCTCTATGATAAAGCAGGAAACAGACTGCCAAATAATCCTAGGACTCAATGGGGTTGTATTGATAACGGGTAAGAATCTTGAAGATGAACAAGCTGCACTTAATGCGATTCAGAAGATTGAAGATGAATCCCACACAAGCGGCCTGACCGATCGCATCACTCAGATGCTTAAGGAAGAAAAATCAAAGGAAGGAGAAGACTAGATGAACGAAAAACCTGAGAAGCTAATAGATAAGAAAGGAATAAGATTAGATGGAAGAAAACCAAACGAGTTGAGACCGATAAAGCTCGAAGTAGGCGTAGTACCGAACGCCGACGGTTCAGCCTACATTGAACAGGGCAAGAATAGGATTATAGCCGGCGTTTACGGGCCGAGGGAAGTGCATCCGAAACACTTGGCCCTTCAGGATCGTACGGTTCTAAGATGCCGGTACCATATGGCGCCTTTCTCTGTACAAGAACGAAAGTCACCAGCACCTTCAAGAAGAGAGGTTGAATTGTCAAAAGTCATCAGAGAATCGCTCGAGCCAGCAATATTTGTGGAATACTATCCACGAACGATGATAAACGTTTTCGTCGAGGTCTTACAAGCTGACGGTGGCACGCGATGTGCAAGCATCACCGCAGCAGCGCTTGCTTTGGCAGATGCTGGAATTCCCATGCGGGATCTTGTGGTTGCATGCGCCGCCGGAAAAGCCGATGACACGATAGTTCTGGACTTGATGGATGAAGAAGACAAGCTGGGCTCTGCCGACGTTCCTGTTGCTTATATGCCAAGCATGAATGTCCTAACGCTACTGCAGATGGATGGAAAATTGACTAGTGAGGAGTTTGAGAACGCCTTGAGCTTGGCTTTGGATGGGTGCAGGCAGATCTATGCGATGCAGAAGGATGCATTGAGAACTAAATATGTCGGTATTAAGGAGGAGGCTGAAGAATAATGGCTGCAGTGATCACTCGAGTAAAACAGAAGCAGATTGCCCAGTTGCTTGACAAGGGAAAACGACTTGATGGGAGAGGGCTTACAGAATACCGTGAATTGAAGATTGAGCAGGGAGTGTTCGAAAAGGCTGAAGGCTCTGCAAGGGTACATCTTGGAAAAACAGAAGTGGTTGTTGGAACAAAAGTAGAGTTAGGTGAGCCATTCTCTGACACGCCTAATGAAGGCGTTCTGACTGTGAATGTTGAGCTGGTTCCATTGGCTTCACCGGGTTTCGAGGCTGGTCCGCCTGACGAGAACTCGATCGAGCTTGCTAGGATCGTTGACAGAGGAATCAGAGAATCCAAGGCGATTGATACCGGAAAACTCGTGATTGAAGCTGGAAAGAAGGTGTACGTTGTTTTCGTGGACATCTACGTGCTCAATCATGATGGGAACCTGATTGATGCTTCTGCCTTGGCAGCCGTGGCTGCTTTGCTAAATACAAAGATGCCCAACTGTGAGATCGAGGATGGCGAAGTAAAGCTCAAGTCTGGTTATACCCAGCTTCCAATAAGACAGCATCCGATTACCGTGACTTCAGCCAGGATAGGCGACAAGCTCATAGTGGATCCGTCGATGGAAGAGGAGCAGGTAATGGATGCACGGTTGTCCATGGCAATCGATGATGATGGTGACATATGCGCAGTGCAGAAAGGTAGCGCTGGATACTTTACTCCGGATCAAGTGTTAGAGCTATCGAAGTTGGCTATGGAAAAGGCCAAAGAAATGCGGAAGAAACTAGACTGGTGAAAACTCGATGGGACGTAGGACCAAGAAAGTTGGACCGGCACGTGGACTTGGGCCACGCTACGGATCCACCGTAAGAAAAAGGTATATAAAGGTGATTCAGGAGCTAAGGAGACCTCACACTTGTCCGCAGTGTGGTCTGCCTCGCGTCAAGAGAGAAAGTGTGGGTGTATGGAAATGTTCGAAATGTGGTTTCACCTTCACGGGTGGAGCCTACACGCCGACTACTAAGCTTGGAATCGTTGCAAGGCGCGTGGCAAAAGGGGCACCAGCGGAAGAAGCGCTCAAGGCAGAAGAAACATAATAACCTTCCAATCAGTTTCTGTTCAGGCCGTATCTATCCGAGAGCATTGAAGACTCCCAATGCCTTGCGGAGGTTGAGATTATGCAGTTAAGCAGGCATATTCTCTGAGACGGAGGACGCTTGTTGAGGGCAAGAGCTGTCGTAACCTTGCAGTTTCCATCGCAAAAAAGTCTGGACACAGTTTTCCAAGCTCTAATGCCAGAAGCGAAGAAACCGCTTACACGACGTTCAGCAGCGACTCTGACAAGAAAGGGGGGGTCATTGGTCTTGAGAGTCGAGGCAAGAGACACAGTGGCCCTAAGAGCCACGCTGAATGCTTACTTGCGGTGGATAAACTCAGTTAAGGACGTTCTGGATGTTTTGGACAAGCGACAGCTTCTCTCGCTCCGAAGCGAGGAACGATAGTCAGCTAGCCAAGAGAACCCTGATTTCAGATGTCAGAATGACATTTGAGAGAATGCTTATTTAAGAGTCTATCTTATTGCTGTGCAGACTGGAAGGAGCAGAAGTGAGCGAAGATATTTCAAGTCTTCCCCCTCAAGTTCAAGAACGTTTGCTGAGACTTCAACAGCTTCAGCAGACACTTCAATCAGTTTTGGCTCAAAAGCAGCAGGTTGAGCTTGAGTTGTCAGAAACGGAGCAGGCTTCGACCGAACTTCAGAAGCTGACTGATGATGCAGTCATATATAAGGCGACAGGCTCTCTAATGATAAGGTCTGAGAAAGCCAAAATAACGACTGAGCTTGTCGAACGAAAAGATCTGCTCAACACGAGAGTGACTGTTTTGGCGAAACAAGTAGAACGCCTCCGCGGACAGCTGAAGGATATTCAGACCAAACTCCAACAGGACTTCAATCCCGTTTCACCCTCACCCTAGCCCCAATCCGTTCTTTGGGTGAGAATTCGTGGAGGAGCTGGGATTACCCGAGCTAAACAGCGAGCAAATCGAAGAATTGTGCCAGATAGCAGAAGAAGCTGCGAGAAAATACATATATTCCAAGATTCCCACGAAGAATGTAGAAACCCTGAGCATAAGCGCTGAAGCGGAAGGCACAAAACCCGTGAACCTGAAAGTCGACGTCGACATCAACTTGTCTCCATCAATGAAGAACTTCAATGCACAAGGGCTTGCCAACAAGGCTGTCGAGGAAGCTTTCAGGTCAGCTGAAAGCTACTTGAGGGAAATAATGTGTCGTTCGCAGAAATAGTCAGGAGCGTTGACACATTAGGGGCGAAATCTGTTGTTTTATTGTGTCACCACAACGCAGATCCAGACGCGATCTGTTCGGCATACGCTTTCAGAAGTCTGCTGAAGCAGACAAGGCCTAACCTTGAAGTTGAAATAGGTGGGGCACATGGGATAAGCCGGCTTTCAAAGCATCTCTTACAGTTTGTTCCGATTGAGGTAACCCTTCACCCGAATACTGACAACGCAGACGTGATAGTGCTTCTTGACACTAATACGGTTCAGCAACTGGACAGCTTGGCTGAAAAGGTGAGAACCGGGAAGGCCCCTATAATAGTGATTGATCATCATGCGGCTCACCCCGGGACAGAGCAGTTGGCAACGCTATGCATAACTAATGAGGAAGCTTCATCGACGTGTGAAATCGTTTACGGCTTCTACAAGGAGACAAACACCAAACCTGGCGGGAATGAGGCAAGAGCCTTGTTCTTGGGCATAGCGTTTGATACTCGTCATTTCGTGTTAGCGAGTTCGTCTACATTGAAAAACATTGCGGAGTTGATCGACTCAGGCTTGAGTGTGCAAGAGACTCTGCCGCTTCTTTCGTTGCCCATGGACCTTTCTGAGCGGGTGGCAAGATTGAAAGCGTCTAGGAGAGCCAAGCTCTTCAAGGTTAATGACTGGATAATCGCCCTTTCGCACGTTAGCGCCTATCAGGCCTCGGCAGCCAGAGCTTTGATTGATCTAGGTGCTGATGTTGCTGCCGTCGCAGGACAAAAGAGTGAGAGTATTGAGATAAGCCTACGTGGCACGCGTGAATTTCACAAGCAGACGGGCGTACATCTAGGCAAGGACGTGGCTAAGCCTTTAGGTGAATATATTCGCGGCATGGGTGGCGGGCACTCTACTGCTGCCGGAGCCAACGGCGTGGGCGACATTGAGGCTAGCCTCAAACGTTGTTTGCTGCTTCTGAAGGAAAGGCTGGTTAGCCAATAGCAAGTAGCTACTCTTAAATGGGCCAGATGAATCCGCATGAAGCTAGGCAGAGGCCCACTGCATGGAGATCATTGAAACCAGAAACCTTACATACACTTATCCAAGTGCAACCAAGCCTTCGATCACCGATGTCTCCATCAAGATAGAGAAAGGCGAATTCGCATTGATTACGGGCCCAAGCGGATGCGGCAAGACTACGCTCTGCCGATGTTTCAACGGTCTGATTCCTCATTTCTATCAAGGAGAGCTTAAGGGCGAGGTGACTGCTGCAGGCCTGAAAGTGGCTGAGCATCAAATCTGCGAATTGGCACAACATGTGGGGCTTGTTTTCCAGAATCCTGAGAATCAGCTATTTGCACTTTCGGTTGAGAAGGACGTGGCTTTCGGGCTTGAGAATCTTGGGGTGCGCAGGGAAGAAATGCGCAAGAGCGTTGACGAAGCGATGAAGCTTACGGGAATATATGAACTGAGAGAAAGAGCGCCACATGAGCTCTCGGGCGGACAGCAGCAGCGTGTGGCTATAGGAGCAGTTTTGGCCATGCATCCAAACGTAGTCGTATTAGATGAACCTACAAGCTTCCTTGACCCTCTAAGTGCAAAAAGAATCTTTGAAGTCATATACGATATGAATAAGAGTCTTGGAATCACGGTTGTTCTTGTCGAGCATCGTCTTGATCTAACAGCGAAATATGCAAACCACATAATCGTGATGGATGAAGGAAAAATAATACTCGATGGTGATCCTCGAGAGATACTGCGCTCTGAAGAGGCTCGACTGATAGGAATTGGGATTCCAAAGGCAACTAGGCTCTATCAGATGTTGAGAAATGACGGGGTAAACCTCGGCGAAAGCATACCTTTGTCTTCAGGTGAAATGGCAGCCTTGCTTAAGGAGGTTCTTGAGAGGCAGTGATTGAAGTTAGGGATGTTCATTTCACTTATCCAAACGGCGTGGAAGCATTGAAGGGAGTCTCTCTTTCGATTCAAAGTGGCGAATTTGTGGCTCTCATGGGGCAAAATGGTGCTGGCAAAACAACGCTGGTCAAACATTTCAATGGGTTGCTTAAGCCAACGACAGGGAAAGTGTTGATTGACGGAGTCGAAACGACGAAGGCCAGCGTAGCAACTCTCGCAAAGGACGTTGGCTTCGTTTTTCAGAATCCTGACCACCAGCTTTTCAGCGAGACTGTTGAAGAGGAAATATCCTTTGCACTCAGAAACTTTGGGTTCAAAGACAACATAATTAAGAAGCGAGTAGCATGGGCTTTGAATCTCTTAGGCCTGGCTCAATATGGAAAGACCTCGCCTTTTATGCTAAGCGGTGGCGAGAGAAAAAGAGTAGCCTTGGCCTCAGTATTAGCATGGAACCCGAAGACTTTGATTTTGGACGAGCCGACGATAGGGCAGGATTACCAGCAGAAGGAGAAGCTCAGGCAATTTATCCTGCAGATGAAAACCCAGCACAAGACGACTATCATAGTTACGCATGACGTTGAATTTGTGGCTGAGTGCAACCCCAGACTGCTGCTGATGCGAGAGGGGAAAATCACGGCGGATGGTGAAGCAAGCAAAGTGCTTACAGACCTGCAGGTTTTGAACGAGGCATCGGTTGTGCCTCCACAGGTTGCTCAAATTCTTCTTGAGCTCACGAATCAACTAGCAGGTTTGGAGTTGCCCAGGAACATTATTGACATTTATGAAGCTCGGGAGGCGCTTCTCAAGGTTCTGGAGAAGAGGAGTTCATGAGCGTTTTTGATGGTCTGAAATTTCGTAAAGTCTATTCGCCTATTCATAATCTGGACCCGAGAATAAAGTTTGTTTATGTCTGTGCGATTTTCGCCGTGGCCATATCCTTCGGGGAGATGCTGCCGCTGATAGCGCTTTTCCTCTTCCAGGTTCCATTCATCTTGCTTGCAGGTGTCAAGCGTAATTGGCTTCGCTCAATGCGAGGAGCGGTCTTCCTTGCCACAATGATATTCCTTACAAACTTCGTCGTGGCCTATCTCGGGACACATGAGTTGACTATTAATTTGGAGAGTGCTGCTGCCATGACGCTACGTTTCATAGTGCTAATGGAATCATTTTCTGTTTTCTTCCTGACAACCTCTCCAGACCATTTGGGCTTAGCCTTGGAACAGACACGCGTGCCTTATGAGCTTGTTTTTGCTTTCACAACTGCCGTTCGTTTCGTTCCAGTCTTGGCTGAGGAAGCCCAGATGATTATGGATGCTCAAAAGGCTAGGGGGCTAGAGTTTGAACGTGGCAATTTTCTGAAGAGGATAAGGAATTATGTTCCGATTCTTATACCTCTGATTGTGAGTGCGATTCGGAGAAGCCTAGAGCTGGCTGAAGCAATGGAGTCTCGAGCTTGGGGCGCGACAAAGAACCGCACAAACCTATATGTGCTCAAGATGCACAAGGGAGACTTTGCACTGCTAGCCATAACCATTGGGGTCATCACCACGGCAATCTATACGCGCCTATTCATTGCGATACCTTCACTGAATAAGCTTCTGGCGGGCTTGTTTTAGACCACAAGACTTTTAATTCAAGCACCTTTGTAATGATTTTGCGAGGCCTTAGGCACTTGAAATGGCTGAAGGCGGCCGCAGAAGAGATCATTGACTGCATAAAGCTCTCTATGGACAAGCTTGACCTGAAGGAAGTCGAACGTCTGATAGAGCTTCTGCTCGAGGCAAAAGACAAGAAGATATTCACAGTAGGTATGGGAAGAAGCGGATTTGTTGCCAGAGCATTCGCCCTGCGCCTCATGAATCTTGGTTTTAACGTCTATTTCTTGGGCGAGACTATTACGCCAGCCGCGGAGAAGGGCGATTTGCTGATTGCCATTTCCGGTACTGGTTCGACGAAGATGATCTTGACTGCAAGCTCAGCCGCTAGGGAGATTGGGGCAACTGTCATTGCGATAACCTCTTTCGCTGGATCGCCTCTCGGAAAGTTGGCTGACCTTGTCGTTACCATTAAAGGTAGAACGAAGGCAGGTATGCCGAGGGAAGACGATTATCTGGCAAGGCAAATCATCGGAGAACGTGAGCCTCTGACGCCTCTTGGAAGCATCTTTGAGAACAACAGTATGGTTTTCTTAGACAGCCTGATCGTTGAATTGATGCATCGATTGGGAAGAACTGAAGCTGATTTGAAGCGTCGACATGCTACAATAGAGTAATGAACGAGCCTCGAAGCTATCTTGTTGCACTTAGTCTGCGCTTGCCATGCAACCTCTCAAGGCAACCACTCTGGTCACAAAACAGGACTCCACATTCAAGACACTCATGACAGAATCTGATAGAACTGAATCAGCCATTTTTTCCGTGGAAAGAGGGGGTTTGCGGGAGTAAAGTCGAGACATTCTCGACTTCTTTAATCCAGATATACCATACAGAAAAGTTAAGTTTTGAAGAGGCGTCTAGGAGAGTGCGCAAATGAAAGCCTCTGATTTCTTAGATTTCGTGAAAGACAGCAAATCGAAAGGCACTTTCAAAGAATACAAGAGCGGATTAGCGAAGTTTGTCGAGTGGTATGGCAAAAGCCTAGACGAAATTTTAGCGGAACGAAAGCAAGACCTAGCCTCTGAAGATGCTACACAGAGAAAGCGGTTCGTTAGGGAAATCGAGAAGTTTCACAA
>CAZDNV010000008.1:0-31137 GCA_964506875.1 uncultured Candidatus Bathyarchaeia archaeon | reverse complement strand
AGGAATGAAGTGCTTTCTCGCCCATTTAATTGCTGGATCTGCAAGGCTGTAATCCATTCCCCATTTTTGTCCTTCGGAGGCAGCCTTCAACACGCTCGCTCCACCGTCTCTCTGTTCGAGATATTTGGCGAACTTGAAAAAGTCATCAATCTTTCCGTAATATTTTGCGACTTTTCGAACCGCTCCAATTATATCTCCCCAGGTATCACCCTGGAGATGCCTGAATTGATCCATAACCTCATTGATTTCTGTAACAGACCAATTTGTTTTGAAAAGTCCGGCCCTGAACGCTTTGGTATATTCCGGCGCCTTCTCTATCATGGCCGTTCCAGCTTTCACCATGTATTTAGGAATCTCCCAAGAGTTCATTCCGCTCATATTAAGCTGAATCACGTTCGAAACGGTATTCCGGACAACAGTAGGAAGGTTCAAGGGCACCTTTGCCACCTTGAAAAGACCCGTGGCTTTTGCATCGATCGATGAAAGAATCTCAACAGCCTTAGATATTCCCTGAATGTTTCCCTTTTCCCCTCCATAGAAACTCATCAGGTCTCGAGCAATCTCTTTTCTAAGGAATGAACCTGCAAGAGGACCCCATGTCTTGGCCGTTGGCATTTGAATGAAGTCTTCGGGGACATTCTGGGTCGCCTTCTTCGCCTGATTCAGATATTTCTCGTAAATCCGTAGGCGTTTGGCTATCTCCGGACTATTGGGGTTCTCTTGTGCCATCCTTCGGTAAAGTTCTACCTCTTCCGCAAGATCCCCTATCCCCATCTTCCGGCCCAACATCTCGCCCGTGGTTACGTTCCTAACCCCATAATTACCAGAGGGTAATTGAACCGGAGCATGGGGATCACCAGTTATCCTCGAAAGTCTCGTCGCCTGCGCTCTGGCGATCTTCTGCGGGTATTCCCGGGACATATCCGCTATATTAATGATAGATGGCTTCCAGACATTTCTTGGGTCTTGTGCAAGCTGCTCGAGATAGTCATATTTGGCTATGTCGCCCAGGGATTTGGCCAACCCAAGGGGTTCGGCTACGGACACGTCCTCTATGAGCCCCAGGGCCTTCCGCTGCTCTATGGTGAGGTCTTTTCTGGCCTTCGCATAGGAAAGGTCGAGTTTTCCGTTCGGTTTGACCCGAATCCCTATCTCATCCCCAAGAACGTGTTTTAAATAGGCATATTTGATGTATTGTCCCTTGTGTTTTAGGTATGCTTTGTCGGAGATTAGACCCCTTTCAACGAGCATCTTACCGACAATATCATTGACGGTGTTGAGTTCCTTGAAGATATGGGCATTCTCGGGGGCCATTGTCGCGGGGTCACGCCGGCCGTCCATGGCTTCGAATATCTCAAGTTTTGACTGATCGGAGAGTTTATTGGTGAGATCAATCGATCTGTCGACAATCCTCTCCACCCTGGCCATGTCACCCATGGCTTCGGAGCGAATACCCATCAACTTCTCTTTTTGGGGAAGGGTAGAGAGGGGAGACCAGAACTCCTTGAATCGCCTAGTGGCTTTCCTTATTTCTTCCCGGGTGGGAATTTGGATGGCGCCGGTTTCGGACTTGAGGATCCCAGGCAGTATTCGTTGTTCGGGAATATTAGGTGGCATGGGTTCGGGAGGGAGTAACACCCCTTTTTCATTCGGGACTTCTTCTGATACCCTGTCCAAATCACTTCGGATGGAATTGTGTAAATCACGCTGCGCCTTGGTTCCTTCAATCGTTTTTTTCTTGCCACCATAATTCTTGCCTTCATAAAGGCCAAGGTCCTTAAGATACCAGCCCTCAATGCCAGTTACTTCTGGACCAGCCCTGTGAAATACTGCCCTGGTAGAACCACCATTCGGAGATTTAGCAAATAAGCCTTGAAGTTGAAGAGCTTCTCCTCTTGTAATTGGGATGGCTCTGATTGTGCGTTCATAGTCGGAATATACGGGCTCTTTTACGACAGGAGGTTCTTCGATTCCTTCGTAAGAGAGTTCTGCTTTAATTCCTTCAACGTCTGAAGGTCTCTCTTCATTCTCAATGCGTTTTCGAGCCTCTTCAACAATCTTGGCGATATCGTCTTCGGAGTGTCCTTGTTCACGTAACTCCTCCTTCATCCCTATTATCTCATCATCAAAGGTTTTTGTCAATGATTTTATGGTGTCTTCCTTGAGAAAGCCTGGGTCTTGGTCAATGATTAATTGTCTCTCATTCTGCCTTTTTCCCTCTTCTGCTCTGTCCGAAACAATGGCCTTAGCTTCATTAACGGCTGCATCGAATATCTTCTGCTGTTTGGTAAACAACTTCTCACCCTTCAGACCTTTGTCAATCGACTGAAGGACTTCCTTCTTGACCCATCCTTTATTGGACATGAAAGGGGGATAGGATGAACCTACCCAATTTCCTCCTGCTGTGTAAGTACGGGGGGTTCCTTCGGAAACAATGTCTCTCAACTCCCGAATGGTATTCTCAATTTCGGGAGATAACTTGGCAACAGGGGAAGGTGCGGGTTTGGGTTCGGGGGCCTTACTTTCTTTATACCGATTCTCTATTGCGCGTTCGGACTTTGCCAGAGTGTCACGTAGAACCTTCTCATCACCAGCAATAGGGGTTTGTGAGAGTTTCCATTTTGCATCGTCTCTTCTAGTAATTAGATCTGGTCTATTCTGTTTTGCCCATTCTATTGCGGGAGATTCGGGAACAACCCCTGCCTCCTTCGGATGAAGGTCGGGATAGTCCTTCATGACCTCATCTGGAACAATCTTCTTCTCAGATATGGCCTTCTCTACAATAGCCCTTCTCCATCTATCTCTTGGGAGTGAACCTTCTTGACCAAACTTTGTCCCTAACTGAAACGGATTTCCCGCCTGATATTTTATACCTAACGGTTTCCCAACTTTCTCCGCGAATGAATAAGGACTGTCTCCCTTTGAATTCCAAAACTCTACCCATTCAGGCCAATCCATCTCCCAGGGTTCCTTTGTTCCCCCCTTCACCAACCCTGGATATTCGTCAAGAACGACCTTGGGGACGGGTTTGTTGGTATCCAATGCCCGTTTAATTGTGCCACGATGAAAACTTTCCGCTGTCTTAGTAGCCTCTTCCGTAGATACTTCTGGATGAATAGACTGTTGCGCTTGAACCCGAACGGGTACAATTTCAGATTTCGTTAATTCCCACGGCTCCTTCTTCACTTCGGGAGTCGGGGGCTTCTCGACTTCGGGGGGCTTCTCTGTAATGGCCGGACGAGGCTTCACGGCTTCAGTTGGCTTACCGCCAAACCTCTTGTTGGCCTCATCCATTAGAACAATGTAGCCCCGTTCTGTGCTTTCAAGATATTCCGCACTATTGGGCCAATCCATCCCATTCTTGCCAACGTCGATCCAGTCTTCAAGTATTTCCCTATTCCCTTCCTTGTCAAAGGAAACCGTATCCCCTGGCTTGAATCCTGAAACACTTCGAGCCTGTTTCTTAAAACGGCTTTGGACTTCTTGGGGAAGATTCCAATAGGTTTTATCCCAAAACTCATCTGCAATAGTCTTGGGAGGCGTTCCCTTTTCTATTATGTCTTCAAGGGAGGACTTACCAGCTTCTTCTTGTAGTATTCTCTTTTGTGCCTTCTCAAACCATGCAATATGTGGACTTTCGGGTGGAACTTCCTTAACAGCAACCTCCTTCGGCTTCATCCCCTCAAGTTTGGCTTCTTTCCTTCTCTCCCCTACCCTTCTCTCAACCGCTACCGGCTCCTGCCTCATTCTCCGTTCAGTTTCGGAAAGGCGTCTCTCACCCTCTTCCTCAAACTTCCTGACGGATTCGGTGGGTTCTTGCTTAGTAACGAGTTTCAACTTCTCCTTGCGGAGGGCAAGCTCATCGGACGTGGGTGTGGGAAGGGGTGCCTTGGGTTCGATTGCTTCTCTTAGTTTAGTCCCTTCGGGAGTGGTCATCCCCCATTCGACTTCCAGACCAGGATTTTCATTCCTAACTTTATCTATTAACTGTTTTGCAATCCCTTTTTGTCTTAATCCCTCTGGTACTTCGATCCAATTTATGTGAATTTTGTCATTAAACAGGGAATATTCAACCCTACCAGCAGGATTGTTGCTTTTATCAACGGCCTGTATTCTGAGGTCCTTCTGTCCATGGTGCGAACCCATCAATTCTTCATCTAAAAGTTGAATCTCGCTTTCCTTTGGTTTCCCTATCCTCTCAACCTCGGTCACGGGAGGGGTGACGATCTCCCCTTTGCGGGGGATGGGGATTTCCTCGGTAGGTGCAACCTTGACTTCCTCCTTCGGCTTCTCTACTGGCTTCGTTATCTCGATAGGCTCAATAACCTCGACGGGCTTTGCCTCTTCAATCTCAACTGGCTCAATCGTGATTTTGGGTTTGGCTTCCTTCTTCTCGCGGTACTTCTCGACAACTTGCTCCTCTTCTGCTTTCCTTGCCTCATCCGTAGGGGCAAACTTAGTCTCTCCAGTTGCCCCTGCCCGTTGTGTTACTATTCCTGCCCTACCACCCAAACCACCAGTAACAAACGTAGGAGGAATGACATTCACGCCTTGTTTGAGTTGTTCTATCGCTTCTGGTCCTGTCATGTGTCCAAGACCATACTTAATTGCGACCTCTGCCGGTTCCTCAAGGTATTCCGTAGCCGATTCAACCCCTGCCGATAGAAGAATGTGTTTTATGGCTGCAATCTTCCCGGGAGTAAGGGCGGTTCCGAGTGAAAGAGCATTGAGTCCTGCACTTGCCAAAGTCATCAATTCCATTCCTGTGGCGGCTTCTGATTCCGTACCCCCCTGCTTAATGATCTCCTGGTAAGTATTGGCTCCCTCAAGCGAACCACCGGTAGCCCCTCCAGTTACCGCAGCTCCGATTCTTGCCAGCTTTGTCAATACCTGTGGGGTCCACTTCAGAGCCTTACCAGCGATTTGTATATATTTTGCTCCCCCAATCGCAGGAATTATTGAAACTGCGAAAGAAGGTGCTACATTGGCAACGTTATAAGCCCACCATGCAGGATCTTTCAGTAATCCAGGTTTTTCCAAGATAGAGCCTTGAATCTCTTCTGGAGGGGCAAATTGTTCACCCTTCCTCGCCCAGTAGTCTTCTACTACCTCACCAGTTTTTTTCAGGGGTTCGATACCTGTCCTTGTCCCCATATACCGCAAACCAGTTCCAACAGTTTGGGCTATGTCAAGAGTTCCCGCAGTGGCACCCCTGCCCATCATCTCGAAGAAACCAGGCGTTTCCTCTATCGGCTCGATGCTAAACTTGGGTTTTTCTTCTTCTACGAGTTGAATATCCATCAATCAATCCAGGTGAAGGTAGTCCCGTCCCATTTTCCCATCTGACCATTTACCTTATACTTCCCTGCAGGCTTCCCCTTCATTTCCTTCGCTACATCGGCAACATCCGGTTTTTCTCCGACTTTCTTTTCTTTCCCCTCCCCCTCTACTTTTTCAGTAGCCTTTTCCATTATTTTTTTAACAATAGGTGCAAGTGCCTTTTTGGTCTCATTATCGGTGAAGAGACTACTATTGACATCAAGAATGTTCTTTTCCGTCAATTCCTTGGGGTCAATCTGAGCTCCAATCACTCTCTTTTTCTCGTCATCGGTAAGGTTCGGCCAGAGTTCGGCGATCCGTTGATCTTTCCATCCTGTAGGTTTACCTCCCGCCGTCTCTTTGGCAATGTTGGCTCTCTCTACTGCTGCCCCTGCCGTCTTTTCTGCGGCCTTCACCCTTCTTTCTTCTAAGGGTTGACGCGCCTTTTCTGCCTCGGACATGGGAGCACCTTTCTTAGGGATAAAGGTTGCTATTCCTGCCTTCGCTGCCTCCTGAATCGCTTCCTGTCCACTATCCGGATGGTCTTTTAGAATCATGGCAAGGTCATCAAGAACACTTTTGTCTTTTAGCAACCATGTCCCATCTCCGGCATCAATTTGAATCTGTTTAGTCTTTGGATTCAGTTTAATGCCTGTAAACGGAGAGGTCTCATCTTTTCCCCAAAAAGACTGAAGCACTTTTGTTGCCGCTTCTCCGTCCTCGGTAAACTCAAGAACCTTCGAAGCCGAATCCAGGGCAGTTCCAATCTTTGAAAAGTTAAACTTCTGCTTTTCGAGTTCCAATCTATCCTTGGCCGATTGTGCTGTGGCGGCCTGCCCTTCCCTCTGCACTCCCAGAGTCTCGGAGTGTTGCTGTGCCTGTTGAGTCATCTTTGCTATTTCCATAGCTAAGTCCTGATCTTGTTTCTGCTTCTGGGCCTCCATCTGGTTGTTATACATGGTTCCGCGGAGCATACCCGAAGAAATTCCTTCTCCCATACGCGCGAGCCCTAAACCCAACATTCGAGGCATAATATTTCTCCTATAAAGATTCCCCTAAAAGTTAGGGTTCTGAGGTCTACCACCATACCCACTCCAACTCCAGGATGGAGCGGTAGAAGTTGGAGTTGGCTGTTGCATCCCCTGCATCATCAAGTACATCTGCATGAGATTCCCGAGGGTATTCCCAGTACTTCCCCATGCACTTGCAGCATTCTGATTCCCCATGTTCTGAAGGTTCGCTATATTTCCATAGATTCCCGCAGCACTTCCGATACCACTCTGGGCCGAAGCCGGAAGACCCCTGCCAAGATTGGCAACACCCATCATATTTCCAAGACGCGACTGGGAAAATTGATTATAAATTTCACCTTTCGCCCTTGGTTTGTTTAGAGCAAGGGACTGTTGGGTTAGACCCTCCATTCCTGCCCCTGAAGGATAACGACCCGCCATGGTCCTCCGGAGACTTGCTGCGGTATCCCCATACCCTCGCTCAAGGGATCCCATGGCGCCCAGGAAGCCTGGTTGTTTCTCGACCGGAGCCCCCACTTCTTTCATGAGCTTATTTTCGAAGGGGGCGAACTTCTGTTTATATCTGTTCCACTGTTCTAGGGCTATTTGCCCTTGGATTTGAGCAAGATACTCCTGAGATGAGGTGTCGGGAGAATCTCCACCACCCAAAAGACCACCCGCAATAGATCCGGCAGCGGCTACTCCTGCTGCGGCTAAAGGAATTGCTGCTGGCATATTTCACCTTCCTTTTTAATTCCGAAAATATATTGATCGTAAAGAATCCCTTTATTTAGGAAAGACCTCTCGTTGACGCCCTCTACTTTTCCACCCATCCTTACGATTAGTGCATAAGCACGTCTATTAAAAAATGGTACATGGGTAACAATTTTCATGCAGACCGTATTGGAAAACATCCAATCTTTTGCCTTTATAGCAGCCTCTATTGATATACTACCCCTATATTCGGGTAGTATCGCAGAATGTACTTCATAACAAATTGAGTTCCATTGATGAAAGAAAAAGAAGCCTATCTTTTCGCCGTCACATTCTGGGATTAGAAATAAAGCTAAATTGTTTTTCAAATTAAGAATCGGTTTGGGATCAGTCCTTTGACCAATTGATAAATCATCATTCAAAAATGGTTGAATATCTGGATGATCAAATGTGTAATTTATAAAGTCCAAATCCTCTATTACTCCTCGGTGTATTTCAACTTTACTCACGCACTTTTCCCAAAAGCCCCATAACTCTCTAACGCCTGAATAATCTCGTTGATCTTTTCGTTTGTCGTATTTAGGGCCGCAATTACTTCCACTTCCGTATCGAGATCCCCTGTTTCATAGTCAGTTGGCAACGATGAAATATTACTCTGGCGACTTCCTTCAATCCCATCAAGGCGTCTTCCTATACTATTCAGAATTTGGTTCAACCTTCCAAGATTGAAAATAGGAAGAAGATAGGTTTCCTTCCTTGCCATCAAATATCTCCTGAGCGAACAATTACTTCTTTCACTTCCGCTGCTGATGTACCTCCGGATAGAAGAAACTGAAGGGCTCGGCCTAACGTATGTTCTGGAACTTTCAATATTCTTCCCCGATCGGTAGTAAAGGTAAGCGATTTTGTTCCCTTAGAAACATCGTCAACATAGATAGTCGCGTGAACATGTCCCGAACCGATGACTTCAATTTCTGTCCATTCTTTTTCCTCGGGAGTTCCCATCAGGATGTCACCACTTTGCCATGACCAACTATCCATGTATCCTGTACCATTCCCCGTATCTCCATGAAGTAAATTGATCCCCATATCATCAAAAAAATAGACTTCACCTTGATCTCTTCTAACGACACTTGCATAAGCAATCGTGTCAAGAGTGTACCAAATGGGAGGATCTGATCTTGCATCTACGACAAGGACTCCTGGATATACTCCTGGGTAGGGCTTTGTTGGATCATTAAATAGACGGAGTATATTGTCATTCTCGACAAGATGAGCCCCTGTGGACAGTATATTAGCTTTGAACCAATCTTCTCCGAAACTCTGGTCTGTGAGTACCGTCGTATCGACCAGATTGAAAAGAACAATTCCTGAGTCTGAAAGGTAGACTACTCCTTTCGGGGTAGCACAGGCGGCAATTGACATACAGGGTTCTTTCCCGAGGACCTTGCTTTGCTGAAGTGCTTCTGGATTCGTACCGTCCACCCTGAATGGTCCAATATCAGTCAGAACAGCCACAACTCCCGCTATGGCAATAACCCGCTTGATATTCCCCGGAAAGTTCATACTATAGAATGCAGGCCAAGCATCAGGGTATCCAGGTTCACACCAATATAACGTCGGCCCATCCCAAACGAAAAGCATCCCTGCATTAGGTTCGTTTATTAGACCATCCAAACCAGTAGGAGGAGGTCCGAAGATGATCTCGTTTCCTATGTCTGATGTGTACCAGGTAGTTGGGGCATCCCCTAAATCAGCATCTGGAATGTTGTCGTCATAGGTCGTGGTTCCTGCCGCTATCTGTGCTACAAACTGATATTCTCCACTTGCTAAACTGATCCGATAAAGATTCCAGGGATAAGTAGCATCGGAGATTGTGACTCGTATTTTCTCATTCACAACAACGATTTCTTGAGAAACAGCCGAGGGACCTGATTCGTCCACATGACCGTTAATCGTTCTCTCTACCGTATAGAGATAGTTGTAGGTTCCACTCAGTTCAGGATAGAGGATGTAATTGATGTACCAGGAGGCTTCTAGGTCGGGGTCTGTACCACCAGCAATCCTCACGTAAATCGTGTTATAGGTGAGAGCATCGTTGTTTCCGTACCCCCACTTTCCTGCGGTAAGTGCCCCGACTGCTCCTTTGGTTGAGGTCAATGAATTTATACGGAGTTCGTCGGGTTCTTCTAATTCTGGATCATCGATGGGTTTGAAGGATACATCATCAATATTTCCTGAAACTACTGCGTCAAATCCGAGATAGATAGTCGTGGTGGTGGCTATAAAATTTCTTTCCTCTGTTCCAGAACCGACATAATCCACATAGTCAAGGTCGTTATCATTAGAAGTTGATCCTATTCTCAAAAATGTGCGTTGAGAATGTGTAAAGGTCAGATGATAAATCTTTCCTATTACTGTTGTGATAAGTTGTTCTCTACGTGCAACTCCGGTTGTTTTAAGGAGGTGCATCACTCCAGGTGCATCCCAGTGAGAATTACCATCTCCCGTATCCAAGTCTGTCCATCCTGTTAAATCCGTAGCAAACGTCCCGTTTACGATTTTCTCGGTTCCAAGTTTGGTCAGACGATATTCGTTAGTCCCGTGACCAGAGAGATACCATTCATACGTTCCATCGGATAGATTCTTTTGAACCCCAGTCGTTAAGACGTGAAGAACGTAATCGGCATCTTTCGTGTCGGGGTCGGCCCCATCCGAGAGACGAACATAGATGGTGGAATAACCCAATGTGTCGTTGTCACCATAACCCCAGGTTCCAGTCGTCAATGAACCGAGGGCCTTCTTGATCTTAGCCACACCAACCAGTCTCAATTCGTCAGGGTCAGCAAGAGAGGGATCACCGCCAGCGAGCAACTGACAGTAAAATTCATCCGTTCCGCTTCCTGATACTGTCCATTTGTAAGTGACCCCGTCGGTTAAATCTTTCGTAACCGTGAGACTTGCTACTGTGGGAGCAGTTGGAATAACCTGTCCCACATGAGACACCGTTCCAGCCACGTTCTTATGAAGGACACCACCATCGAGATAAAAGAGAATATCCAATGCCCCTATCTTCCAGGGACAGTAATATCGGTCGGCCCCGTATTCCCATGCTCCGTTGAAATATTCCATGAAGTTGGGTGGAGATACATAATAAGTACAATGGTAAACTGGAATCCATGGAACCGTATCTGGATCAATATCGCCAGTCAATCGGATATAGACTGTATTGTAACCAAGAGTATCATTGTCCCCGTAAGACCATTCTTCTACGGCCAAAGAACCTGGTAGGGTCTTTGTTAATTCTACTCCCCCCCATGTAACAAAATCAGGCAAAGCAAGAGTAGGATTTCCTCCGGCAAATATTTCACAATAATACTCTCCCGTTCCATGTCCAGAAAGAGTCCACTTGTAAACCCCCAATCCACCCCCGAGAGTGATGTACGTTCCAAGATCAGTGACAAGAGAATGCTCTATCTGTGGCTTTATCTTTCCATCGGTCAATTTTACATTCTCCGCCGTCTTCGCATAACCTTCTTTCAGGTTAGGGATAAACTTGGGAGCAATACCTTCAAATTTGGAGATAGTTGTTTTCATCTACCAATCAAGCCATCTTATTTTTGTTTTGTGGGACTTCACTATCCCGTTGTAAATATATTCAAATTTTACCGTGTATAGACCCTCTCGCTTTGGTCCAAAGGTATCGAAAGTCATGATTAGTTGTGGTGAGGTACAGTCGAAATATCCAATGTTATAAACCCATTTTTCGACTATTTTCCCATGAAGGTCTATAAGTTTACTTTTCATTGTTAGATTACCAGCACCGTAACACTCAAAATAGGCCGTAATATCAGCCCAATCTTCCTGAGTAAAAATAGGAATAATGCCTTCTCCAACCGAAGAATAGATTTCAACGGGGATGATCTTTAACGGTTCAGCCGAAACCATCATGGGAATAAGAATCAACAAGATCGCTAACCATTTCATAGGGGCCTCATTTCATCGTAAGAAGTACGGGAAGCGTACTCCTCGCCAATCTGTTCAAGAATCCCCTTGTTAAATTCACCTTCATAAAAGTCAGAGAGCGCCATTTCCTTCTTATCGCCTTCTTCCAGGATCAGAGCAGCGGCGCCATAAGGAAGGTATTTATGGAAGTAGGCCGGGATCGTGTCGGGATAGAAGATCGATGGATCGTCTATTTTCGCTTCAGAAACATAGGACAAATTGGTTCTCAGACGTCTATGGATTCTGTAGTTGTATTCATCAGAAACAAAAACATCCACTCCATAGAGACCCATACCGATAGGATAATTAAATCCATCATTTCCAGAACCAAGACTTCCTATTTTAGAGACGTAGGATAAATCAGCCTTCGAACGTTTAACAATACGGTGATTCAACGTGTCTCCCACATAAATGTAGATATCGGTATCATCGACCGCTATTCCTTGTGGATAATTGAATTGATCATTGCCAGAACCAGCCGAACCTATTTTGGAGACATAAGCCAGGGTACTCTTTAACCGTTTAACAATGCGATTGTTTGCTGAATCTGCTACATAAACATGTGTGGCATCAACTGTGATTCCATAAGGACTGGAAAAATTATCGTTTCCTGCTCCAGCCGAACCTATTTTGGAGACATAGGATAAGTCGCTTCTTAGACGTTTCACGATGCGATTATTACCATAATCCGCAACATAAATATGTGTAGCATCAATGGCAATACCAGTTGGAGTGCTAAACTGGTCATTACCAATGCCTGATGTTCCTATTTGAGAAACTACGGAGAGATCACTTTTTAGAAGTTTAAGAATGCAGTTTCCGAAAGCATTGGCAACATAAACATAATTGTCAAGGTCGTCAACCGCTATTCCGTAACAACCCTGATCTGTTTGAGAGACAAAAGACAAATCACTTCTTAGTAGTTTAATAATCCCATTCGGAGCCCCAAAATCAGCTATATAAATATTTGTAGCATCGGCAGAAACACAACGAGAGTCAACCATGGCGGCAGTAACTACCATCTCCTTGGGCATACCGACATAAGACACCTGGAGGTTTCCCACTTCTGAGGGAAGTGCCCCTCCTGCTACCGTGGGAGCTCCTAGAATCTGAATGACTCCATAACTTGTGGCGCAGAGGTAGAATGTTCCTGGGATACCTGCCATCCCCACCGTGTATCCTTTCAGGTCGATCTCTAGGAGACTTCCAGGAAGGAGTGCTGGCTTCGAGTCCCCATCGTATCCAATTCGAAGAGCAAAGGCATAGGGCTTCTTGGTCACATCCGCAGCGACCAGGGCCTTAATGTCGTAATCGTAGTCGGCCGCAGCCAGGCGAATGTTGATCTCATCCTTCAAGAGTTGGGTCCTGAGACAGAATGATAGAGAGGCTTCGTTTAGTTTCTCATCAAGCCTCGCATTCGCATATCTCTCCCCGGAAGGATCTCTCAGGAGAAAGAGAGTGTCCGATCTTAGTGTTGACAAGTTCTTTCGGAATGAGGTTAAGGAGGTCGTCATTTGTTACCCTAAGAAAGTTTAAAATAGTATGAATAAACAAGATTCACACAATTCGAAAAGTTGGCTGCGTAATTTGCGGTGCCTTTTGCAAATGTCGCTCCTGATGCAGTTACTTTCATAATGTACCAATTCCCAGATTTATCTACGAACCCCAAATATTGAGGATCCCCTGCCGCGGTCTCATTCGAGAATGTGTAACCTCGTAAAAGTTTAGTTTTGACCCATTTAACGAAAGCGACATCTCTCATTTAAACCCCTGTCTTGATCCAATAAGGAACAACAACGGAGGTTCCTTCTTCGGTTGTAAACGAAAGATACCCATCAGGGGCATTCATATTTATTGTTGATGAAGTTGTCCAGCCTGGGTTTACTACTGGGGCTCCTTCTGCCCTATAAATATCTACTGGGGTACTGATTGTCCCGCCCGATATACTCACAGCATCAGAATCTTGCGTTCCCATTGTGCCAATGTAATCAGGGTTAAACGCAAAATCCATTGAAAGAATCACTTCATCATTAACTGGAATACTGAGTAAAGTATAATCATCTTCTTCTGCGTCATAGGTTGTGCTGGCAAAAATTGGATACATTGGAATGATCCAAGCAAGAATATTGTCATCTTCATCTTCGATTGTGTCTATTTCATCAAGAAACATCCACATCCCATAATGAAGTGTTGGATCTCTCTTGCTATGGACCCAGAACCATATATCATAAACCCAGTCCCAACCTATCATCCATAGCATCATAAGCACAAAGCCAAGGTCTCGACCTTTTTTATCTGTTGTGCTGATGACTAACTGATAGTCAACCCCATCGTCATTTAAAACAAAATTTCCAGCCCCGGGGTCAGTAACGGGAGGGTTCTCCGCTGTCAACCCAAGGGATGTATAGGATAGAATCCCACCATGAACGTAATAATCAAGTTTTCCGCTTAGTGGATTAAATTTAAGTCCCATTAAAACACCGCATCATAGTAACCATATTCAAGGTCTTCACGACCTGTCCAATTTGTCGCATAACCTGTTGTTCCAGCAAAATACCTTACGGTGGTAGCCGTTACTTCCATGATGTACCAACTCCCGTCTTTGTCGAGAAATCCGTAGTATGCCGTTGCCGTCGATTCATCGATGTCAGAAATCTTGTAATCTTCAAGAGCCGTTATCTTTAATCGACCATCTACTGATCTCGCACAATGCCAGGGTTCGTCAACTTGAAATCCCATCTCTCACCTAAACAATCTTCGTGGAGGCTTCTTCTCGTTCGGCCTTTTCGTGGAAACGACTCCAGGTATCTCCACTTTGCTTTGCAGCCTCATCAAACGACTCGTCAAAACTTTCCTTGCTAGAGACGCCAATCTGTTGAATCTGAATCTCGACCCGGGTTCCTGTCTCATTCTTCGAAATTGAAACCACTTCGCCAAGTCCCTCGATCTTTACGTTTTCACCGATCTTGTAATTCTCCATACCCTTCATCTGCTCAAGAAGGTCACCTTCGAAAGTCAATCTCATCCCGTAAGGATAACGAGGTCCTTCTTCGGGCAAACCAAGTGCCACTGGCGCCATTTTCTTATCTGATATCTTGAGATCGATCATTTTCATATCGGCTCCATCCCTACCATGGCCCCTTGATGGCCAATCCAAATTTGAAGGTCAGCAACAGCCTTCGCCCACTTCGCTTTCGCCCTTCCCAACTTCTGCACATGAAGAGGTTTGTCAGACATGGGTAGGATCATCTCCGCTAGACCAAACTTCAGGTCTTTGTGAATCCACTCTGGTATTCCCGCATCTGGGTAATTTCCGGCGGTAGCCCACGTTGCAGGAGCGCAGACATAGGTAACAATGACATTCCCCTCTTCCGTTGCTGGATTCCCTGCCGTCTGTGGTTTAGGATATACTGCTATCTGACTTGGCCCGAGAGTATCGCGCATGAAGTAATAGGGATCTCCCTCGGTAGAAAGTTCAACACCCTGAAGGTCTAATTCACTAATTGTACGTGGTAGAACTAGAGATCCGTCAAAACCGTCAAAGGTGAATCGAAGGGGCCGGATACAGTCTGCAGGAAGGTTATAAACAGTAGTCCCTGCTGCGAGGATAATTGTAGCGGTGGCTCGAAGGCATCCCGTCTTTCGAACCAGATCGATCAGGAGTTGACTCGCCCTTCCCTTAACCTCGTTCCAGGTCCAGGTTACACCATCAGCGCCAGTTCCTTTAAAGTCATTTACAAATCGAAGGGTATCGTCAACCACCTGCGTAAGCGTTTTTGCATACGCGGTCGTCAATTAGTTCTTCCCTTTGCCCAACATGGCCTCGATCTCTTTTTCTGTCACCGGTTTAGCATTGGGATCGACAGCCCGGTCATGAAGTTTCTGATACACGTCCTCTGGGATGTTGCGAAACACTGTATCAAAGGTGAATCGCTGTATCTTACCCACAACCTTTTCAGATCGGCCCTCTAACATCTCTCCATCCGTGGGCATCCGGTATTGAGGATAGCAGGCATCAAGCAAGACCTGACATACTTCCTCTGGGACCGGAATGAGGGAATCCCTTCTCATCCTAAAGTCATAGTCTTTGTTTTTGCATCCCGCATGGACGTGGACGATCTCCTGGTCGTGATCATGTCTCTTCGAATGAATCCTGATAACATGATAGACCGTCTTGTGTTCCGGTATTGCAGGGGCATCGATCTCAATCGGTGGTGCGATAATCTTCTCAATCACCTTGTCGGCTCTCTCCATTGCCATAAAACCCCCTTCGTTTGATGGATTCTCCGGACCCTCATCAACAGACAAGAGTCCGGAGTGTTTAGGTTTATGCTTCACAGGATCAAGAACCTCAACCAATTGCCATCCATACCAACTGCTCGCCGTTTGCGTTTAGGTCCCCATTTGCACCGATCACAAATCCAGGAGGAGTTGTTATGATTGCTCCATAATCGGCTGCGATTGGAGTTCTCCCAAGCATTGAATCACCAATGTCTTTGAATGCCGTATCCGTGCTGGCGTCTCTTTTGTAATGACCATCAACATAAACCTCTGTAACGTCTGCATAGGTCAGATCGCCAACAAGTACCCAGTGAGGATGGGTAGCATTCAGGAAACAGAGTTTAGCTCCCCCAGCGTAAGGAGAGATACCATCAGCCGCTAGAAGGGTTGTATGAACTTGGTTCGCATCTTCCTTGGACAGAATACCTTCGTCGGCATCGGTGATAGCTCGGAAACAAGGATTCATCCATTCCAGAGTAGCCCAATGGCTATTCGCAGCCTCCAAGTTGAATACCCGGACGTATTTAGGGATAAATCCAAGGCAGACGTTAATGATCGCTCCTGTCCCGTCACAAGTACCCCATACCATTTGACAAGGGTTCATTTCATTACCTCCTTATCCCATCGCCAACCAGACCAGTTGCTCAGTATCAGCATTCAGGTCTGCGTTGGTTCCGATTTTAAATCCGGCAGGGGCTTTGAATCTCGACCCATTGTCAGCAGGCGTGGGAGTCCTACCAAGAAGCCTTGTCCCAACACATTTGTAGGCTGTATCGCCCACCGCATCTCTTTCGTACCAACCGTCAACGTAGGTTTCCTCTACGCTGGTTCCGGCGGCATCTTCCCATCTGTTCGAAGTGACCCCATCATAGATCATCTCATCCCCACCGTTGTAGGGTGAAATTCCAGCACTAGCCAGAAGAGTCCTTCTTACCTGAGTCCCATCATCAGCATCCAACACCCCTTCATCGGCGGCTGTAATGGCGATAAAATCAGGGTTAATCCACTCACAGGATGGCCATTTGCTACCAGCATCCTCAAGATTCCAAAGTTTCACATACTTTGGAACAAATCCTAGGCATACATTGATGACTGCCCCAGTTCCGTCGCATGTTCCCATCACGATTCTATCAGGATTCATTGTAATCCTCCCTTGCTAAGTTCCTCCGGCAT
The DNA here is from genome assembly GCA_964506875.1 of uncultured Candidatus Bathyarchaeia archaeon. Classification (GTDB taxonomy): domain Archaea; phylum Thermoproteota; class Bathyarchaeia; order Bathyarchaeales; family Bathycorpusculaceae; genus CAZDNV01. Next base: position 14,635 of record CAZDNV010000008.1, on the reverse strand, counting down.
CCGTGGACACCGGAGGGTTACAGGTTAAAAAATAGACCAACCTAAACTTAGGTCGGGTTGTTCGTCGCGCCAGTCTCAATCCTCACCAAAAAGTCATCCTGGAGGATAACTGCCGTATGCCATGTCTTCGCTCCGACATAACCTCTCTGACCCAAGGGGTCGGACTTGTCCGGAACGCCAGGGTTGAGGACCTTCAGATCGATTGCATTCTTCCCCTTCATGGGAACGATTCCATAAGCATCAGGAGCGATGCAGATGATGGGATAGATATCGATGGTTGCCGCTCCAACAGAAATGAGTCCTGTTGCACCGACAGCCACTCCAGCGGCAAGCCAAGGCTCAACCAGTGGAGAGAGGATGAACCGGAAAGACCCACACTTCCCACACTCGTAAGGGATAGCCTTCTCACTATCCGAATACTTCTCAACGGGTGTGAATCCGGTAAGGTTCTCTATGTCGGCCTTGAGGTCTGTATGGCCAAGAGCCCAGAATGCAGCCCCAACCGCTTCCGTCGCGTAGTTCGGGGTCGCCTTGACGATCTGGGTGAAGTATTTGGCCTTGTTCGCTCGCATAAGCCTTTCAGCCTTCCGCAGAAGGCCTCGATCAAAGACACTGCCCGTCAGAAGCCGTGTCGCCACATTTCCGGCATAATAGACCTGGGTGCCGGCCCGGATGATTCCGAGTCTGATCACTTCCAAGGATTCGGCCATGATCTCCCCAACGAGGTCCCGGGATTCCTGAAGAATGGGATCCTCATGGGTGTCCTCGATGACATCCGTGATCTTGACCAACTTGCCCCACTGCTCGAGAGTGCAGAGCACGTCCTCATAAGTGAGGGCTTCGGCATCAGGGGTCACGCCTTCAGCTAAGGGCGCCGTTACCCTTGTCAGAGACAGGTATCTCCGGAACTTCTGCTGACGGGTTGACTTCTGGGGTAGCGGTTTCTGCTGTCCAAACCGCTCCGTAATCATGTTAGGAAGGGCTCTTGCGAGAAGCCCTGCCGCCGTATAAGCCGCAGTTCTAGGCGAAATGTCGCCATAATATGTGATTGCATCAGCCATTTTATTTAATCTCCTTTCAATGGCATGAGACGACCGCGGCTTTTCAGCTTACACTGCGCTTTTGACCGCTTCATCCCATCCAGCGTCATAGTCTTGTTTGTCTACACTTCCGCTCCCGCGAGATCCACCCTTTGTTGAAGAGATTGACGCGGATGCAGCCTGCTTTCGCTCTTCAGCCTCTTTTCCTACTTTCTTGTCGTGCTCTCTGGTGGCCTCCCTGACCTTCGTTTCCTTGAATCGGGAAATCGCCTTGATTGCTTCGATGGGGTCTGAAATTTCGGTGACTTTCTCCTTCTCAGCCCATGACTTAAACTCTTTGGTGAGTACGATCCTCATGGCATCAGGGTGTCCGTCAATGAAATTGCCATCCTTATCGACAACCCCATTCACCACTGCTCTCTCGAATCGGAGTTGACCTATCTCGGCCATAACAGGAGCCAAAACATCCTCTTTGGGGGTCCCGGGTGTCATACCTTTGGTGCGCCGATCAACCTCAAAATCGACAGCTTTCTTGAACTCGGGATAATCCTCATAGAAGGCTTTGATATCTGCCGGGATTTCTTCTTCCACCACCTTCTCGGGCGACTTCTTCTCCGCTGTTTCGAGACGTTTGGTGAGTTCAGCTACCTTCGTAGCACTCTCAGTTCCCCACCGTTTCGTGTCCTCAAGTTGTTTCTTGAGGCTTTTAACCTCATCAGGATCGGGAGTTAACTTTGCTTCCTCTTCCTTCTTTGGTTCATCTATCTTTTCTGGAGGTTTCTCTTCAGGTTTCGTTTCGGGGGTAGTCTCGGACTTTGCCGGGGTCCCCTCGGAAGCCTCTTTGAAACTCTCGTCAAAAAGGTCCTCGCTTACCTGCAACTCTGTGGTTTCAACCACTTCCTCTTTCTTTGTTTCCTCTGCCATGATCTCTCCTTTGCTTCTGGCTAATCCGGGAGCCTGCCCGGGGCCTTTGGCTTGGTTGCAAATAATTCTCTTTTCTTATTCCTCTGCAAATGAACCGTCTTTTCGCATGATCTTTCTTCCGATATGACGGTGTTTCATGATGAACTTCTGTCTCTGCCCCCAGCTCGTGAACTTCGGGATCTTCAGACCAAACCCCTTACGCGGCTTTGGCTCACCCTTTGGAGGTTCAATATTTTCTACGACCCGTCTTTTCACTTTGATTTCCTCTAGCATCTGCTCACCACCTTTCAGATTCGGGGCAAAAGAAAAAGGGCAACCCATGAATGTCGTGGCATCCACGAGTGCCCTTTTTCTAAACTTGCGTCCTGTCGGACCTGGCCGGGTCCTTCAGAAACCCCTACTTCTTCTCTTTGGTCTTGGTTTCTCCCCTAAACATTTTGCCTTTCAGGAAGCAAACTCTGACGTACTGACCCGCCTTGATCCCAAACTTACTGGATGGGCCAGCTATTGTACGGACCCTACCACCTCCAGAAACGCAATCTGTAAAAGCCTTTGGCATTCAATCACCTTACGGCATCACGCTGTAAAGAATGTAGAAAGTCACCTGCCCTGCCGAAAGGTTTGTCACGCTTCCAGATCCCCAGTTGCCCGTCCCGGAAGTCGCTCGCATAATAACTGTGGTGGCTGCAGTAAGTGGGTAACCTCCATTGGTTCCTCCTGCGACATCTAACTTGCTTCCAACCTCTGAGTCTGCATCTCCAAAAGTTGCGGATGCCGCATCAAGGTCAAATGATTCAAGGAACTCGACTCCGGCCGCTGAGATTCCAAGGACTGCACTCAATGTCGCCGTGGTACAAGTCGCCGCACAGACAAAGGGCGTATCAACGTTAGCAATGACTGAATGAACGATTGTCTTTGCTGGCAAAGTACAAATCGTGATGTCGTTAGTAACTGCTGCGGCATAGAAAGCCTCTTTGGTAAGGGTGACTTTGTAAAGAAATGGACCTCGCAATGTCCCATTTTCTAGGATCGTCATGCCATTACGGGGCGTTACAGACGGCTTTGCGACAGGATTGGTTATTTTTCCATTGAATATAGTCGGCTTCTCAAATGTCCACTCACCATTGATAACCGCATCATCCGACTCTGAGAAAGGTAGTGCCGGAGACACAAATACACACAGCAAAAACAGAAACATAATAGCCAATTTGAACCTTTTCATCTTACTCCTCCTTTTTGTTAAAAGTGTTGTAACGCCTGAATTTGATAGTCGTCGGAGCCCCTGATTTTTTAAATGGATGTCCGTATTGATATGGTGATCTCTCAGTAAGTCTCTCCAATGACTTAATGGACTGTTCCATACATTTTGAGATGAACTCGGGTTGAACTGTATCGCTTAACATCAATCCTCCTTTTTCTCGTTTAAGATTTTCTGAGCTACTTCCTTATATCCCAACACCTGCTTACTGAAAGCCAATGCCCCCTTGTGGAGCATATCAGTGTCTCGGTGGTTAGTAGGGTTTTCAAGCATCTCCTCTATCACTTTCCGATCTTCCCTAATGAGTTTGCGCAGTGTCAGCCAATGAAGGTCGGGGATTGCGATGATAATGTTTGCGTCGTCCTTGGTCATCATGTTTGGACCACCGATACCAGGTTCGATTTAACCAAGACAGTACGTTCTTTCCTATAGAGCCTATTAACTTTCATAAAATCATCACTTTCCATTTCAATCTGATCACACTGAATGGTTGGATCATCTTCTCTAATTAGTTTCATTGCTTCTTGAAACAACCAACCTGGAGATTTTTGTTCCCGAATATGTTCGTAAGTAATGGTCATCAATAACTTACGTGGTTCTTCCTTGACTGTCACCAATATTTCTTCATTGTTATTCATCATGCCGCCACCTGCTCCTCGGGTGGTATCTCCACTTCCTGACCACCTTGCCCCGGCGGAGGTGCAATCCCCTGGGCCGCTGCTTGCATCTGAATCTGAGCCTCCATTTTCTGCATCATCTCAGCCGTGACCTCATCAACCGTCTTCAGGAACTTGTCTGGGTCGATGTTCCGACACTTGGCTATCTCCTGAAGGAAAACATCAGACTTCGGGTATGCAGCAAGTATCTCGTTAGACAACATGAAGTTTAGAAACATCTGAAGGTTATCTCCCTGAATTACCCTGTCGCTGTAAACACCGAACCCGTTTGCCTTGCAGTTGTAATCTCCCTTGATGTTCTCGTCCTGGTCCGTGACCATAAGCCAATGGTAAAGGGCTTCGACAATAGGCTGGGTCTGCCCGTCATCGATATTCTTGATAACATTCCCGAGAGCCTTGTTTGCCGCTTCAACGAGTTTCCCAAAGGCAAAGGCTGTCTTGGGGTCCCCGACCTGCTTTTGGCCTTCAAGGAGTTTTGGAAGGTTCGACTCCTCATCAGCGAATCTCTCAAACAGGTTGATCATCTCCAACATCCCTCCTCCAATATCAGGAGGGGAGAAGAACTGAAGGGCTTGCCTTACGTCTTGGACATTCTCAGCCAATTCGAAATACTTCCCAGGGTAGACCGATCGATTCTGCCCTGGAGCAAGCATCCTCGGGTTGCCGGCCATCAACACATTACCCGCAAGGCTCTTGTTGTCGATGTAGGTCCGGACACTCCCATTGATCATCATTTGAGAATCTTTAAGATTCTCAGGTACTCCAATCCCATGACTCTCATGGGGTATTGCTTCCCATACGGCAAGATGATATGGCCTGAGATTCCCTGGCCATGGATTCTTCTGGGCCTTAAAGATAACCTCGTCGTCGGCAATGATCGTGATAATCTCTCGCTCTCTGCCATCATCCTTCTCGTTGTAAAGTGAAGTTTCCTTTAGTGTCTTGACAGGGACCGACACACAACAATCAAGAACCCTTATGTTTCTCTTTGACTTCGTGATCTTGTCTCGCCCTGGCCCGAGGTTGGTTTCGGTGGTTGAGCTGCTTTCAGTCTGCCCCATCGCAGCAATCACTTTATCAATCGCCCCCTTGTCGAATCCAGGGATCAAGGCATACTTCCGGAGCATTGCCGGACTCATCATCACCCGTTGAATTACTCCCTGCCCCTCCTGGAAGTCTCCTTCCATGTCCCAAAACATATCCCATAGGTTAGGATGTTCGATCATGGGGATACTGACCATCTGTGGGGTCAAGACATGTCGACCATACTTCTGGGCGAGTTGGGTGCCAAGAACCATATCGGCCATCATTGCGAGTGGAGGGGTCTGCATCTTATAGCTGAGACGTTCTTTCTGCCGCATCACCGGCGCCTTAAGAACACTCATGCCGTAGATTGCCATCTCAAGGATTGCCATCTTCTGAAGGGAAGCAGCTCTGCACTCAACAAAAATGTCCTCGATTCTTTTACTCATCCTGCCAGCCCGTTCCTCAGCAATCTGTGGATCCAGAGCCATCCCCTGCATATCATCAGGAACAGGAGTTGGTGTCACTGAGAAGGGGAGCTTCCCTCCCTGGAAATAGACGTCATTGATCTGAGAGACGGCGGCTATGACCTTCATTTTGGTGAGACGTACAAAGACCTTGCTCCTCCAAGTGGTCCCTTCCAATTGACGCCATTTTTCTAAATTACCAGATGAATAATCCCCCCTGTAGGCATCATAAGCTAAACTCCATGTGGTTTCTAATGTGTCTCTCCGTTGGTCTCCCCAATCCTTGTAGTATCCGTCTTTTATGAGTCCAACTAGCTCTTTGTCGCTCAAATTATGACCTCACCAACGGGTTATCAGGAATCCCTTTGATCTCCCGTCCAACTCCATCCGTTAAGAATTTCCCATTCTTTAGGGGTACGAAATACTCGTAATGGTGGCAAACAAGACAAATTGCAGCGATCAACGTTTCCTCCATCCGTCTGAAATACCTCTTCCCGCACATAGGACAGGATTGAGGTATGTTCCTAACAGTAAAGAAACCCTTCTGTGTTAGGTCTTGTCTTACTGCTTCGATGGAGTCCATAGACTTCAAGCCGTCGTAAATATCTGTGTTACTGGATGGTTCTTTAAATAGTAGAATGCCTTAAGTGCGCCCAATGCTATCAATCTCTGATCTTCATCATGTTCAATTGGAAGTTTTTTTGACCAGTTCTTAAATTCATCTTTTGTTAATTGACAAGGCTGATACGGAGAAGATTCGAAGATTTTAACTATTCGGGCCTCAACCCTGTTTGCTATAGCCGCTTGTCTATCATCAAATTTGTAAAAAACATTTTGAACAATAGCCATCTCACACCCCCGCCACGGGATCTAAAGGAATGTACCTGTCCTGCTGCCTTCGAAACTCAATCTGATCCTTAGTCTCTGGCTTCAATATCCTGTCCAATAGCAACCCGATCACCCCGAAGGAGTCAGCCTGGTCCTTAGTTACTGCCCGGGGGAAGCGCCTGATTTCATGTTCGAAGTCTGCCAGCCATTCAGGTTGAGACTCACCTCGCTCCGGAAGGTAGACGAGGCCCTGCTTAGTCCGCGCCTGAATAGATCGAGAGCGAGCAACCTTGTCTTTATGAGGAATAAAGTCTTCGATATTGAGAAATACGCCCTCTTCACGCTGCATCTTCGTAAGAAACGGTCCAATCGTCCGCGCAATGTTCTCCGTCTCAATACCCCACATGAGCGGTCGATGATGCCTCTGAACACGGATGAGCTCCTGAGCAATAACGAGTCCATCCCAGTGGCCACGGCGAACATGAAGTATAGCAATTTCACCTTTAAGCGTAACACCCCATATGATAAGTGCAGTGAAGCAGGCCGTCTCTTTCTCGGAAATGGCAAGGTCAGCCGTGGCATAGATTTGGATTCCTTCGGAGATCCACTGCCTGAGCATGGAGGAGGAGTATCGTCCGAACCATCCAAGTTGATAAAAGGCGCTTTTGTCTTCCGGAGCAGGGTCGAGAAGGTACTGGCAGGAGAAAATATAATCCCCAACCATAGGGTCTTTCCTAATCTCTTCAAGGCGGTCAAGACTGAATTGACCAGGCCAGAGAGCGACCTTCTTACCCTCTTTGTCGGTCGTGATAGCCGGTTTCTTGTATGTTCGATAAGACCCCGATCTCTCCATTTCACAGTGGAGATCCCCGTCATCGTAGATTGTCCCGCAGACCTGAAGATTCCCTCCGACCTGGAGAATCGAGGATCGCAACAATCCATATCCCTCTCTAAGTTTGTCCATCTGATCACGAGTTGTGACACCCTCCGGAGTAACGAGGTCATCACACTTAATCCGTGGGAAATGGAGGCCAGTAGGTTGATTCTCAACAGAGGTAGCCATGATTGAGGGTTCTTGGCGCCCATCATGCCCTGGCAGGACCATCTCTTCATCGGTCCACTTTGGAGATTCAGACTTGGGGTCTCCGTAGAGTTGTGGGTAGCAAGCCCTGAGGATTTGATTATGTTCGAAGTGCCATTTAATTGCGCGGGTTTTCTTGACCGATCGCTTGAGGGCATCGCAGACAATCGCAATTGGTTCCGAGGGATTGATGAGATAATGTCTGATAGCATCCGCAATAGTGAAGATGATTGTCTTGCAATGGCCACGAGGCAGGAGATACAACGAAAGAGAAATATCTTTTCTGACTTCAGCGGCAAACTCCCAATGAATCGGATCGCTGAGCCACCAGTAACCGAGGATGTATTTGGCGAAAAAGTAAAGATCATTCTTCCCGTATTCCCCGGCTATCTCCGTTGGTTGGAGGCCCGAAGGCGGATCCAATAAGGCGCTCAATAATTCCTTGTAGCGCGACTCCTGGATCGATTCGATGATCGTGTTGGACGTTCAAATCTCCTTTAACATCGGTTTCTTTGGGTAAAAGACCGGGAATTACTTTGAATAAAAACTGGCTCTTGTTGAACTTGCTACTTTCAACAAACTCCTTCAACCCATGCTTGCCAGTTTTCCCATAGACCCAATAGTATTCCTCTCGGATCTTTGTAGCCTTGTTTTTCTGGCCCTTCTTTCTTCCCTTGGGTAGAAACTCCGGATTCCCTTTGATATTCATTTAAGCGTATTCTACCCTAAATTGGCGTAATTGGGAGGAATCGGCTCACTTACAATCTTGCCAGCTCCCCTTAATGCTGACTCCGCCGATCACTCTATGCTCCCATGCTACAATTTAGACACAATGTTTACATTGATGTCAAGAAACTAGATTTTTTCTCGGACTACACCATTGAAATCATTGAACTACATTTCATTCCTAAAAGGAAGGTATTGCGCCATGCAATATGAAGAGTCTTCATTTCTTGAAGCGTGAGTTTGATAATTCTTTCCTCCCCATTGGTCTCCTTACGCCAATGACCAGCCCGACAACGGAGTATTCCCCTAGAGACTGTCACCTTGCATCGCTTACAGTCCAAGCAATCCATTATCCCTCCTTCCCTTTTATCTCGACCGTCACATGAACCCAATTATCTGCGGGTAGGTGTATTAATTCAGCTCCCCTTATGTCGTTAGTGTCTAAAATAATACGAATATTCTTGTCCAAAGAAACCAAGTTCTTAACATCAGTATCTTTGACGTGGGCCTCAAACCTAATGGGATCACTCATTTCTCCTCCTTTCTGTCAAACGATTCCAATATTTTAGCTATTTCATCCGTGCAGCTCCTAATTTGCTTTTCACTATTGAATGCAACAGGACAAGACGGCCCGTGCAGTATTTTAAGAACCGTCTTATACCCTGATGCTGTCTTAGCCACTTCTGCGGCAAGCTCTACTATCACGCTCAAAAGCCTTTCAGAGCATGGCCTCAACATCCCCATTTCGGAGGCAAATACCTTGTGGGGCCGCCCGTCCTCCTCAACGACGGTAATCCTCATGCGGCCACAAGGCAATTCAATGGGGAGTGTTGCAGATTTCCACTTGTCAATCATTTCTTAACCGGTGGTTCTGCCTTCCTTGCCTCCTCAAGCTGCTTCTGTAAGTCCTTGATCTGCGCGTCAAGGCGCTTGACGATTCCCTGCAACATGGCCTGAATGTCTTCCTTGAAGTCAGGATATGCCTGGGCCCCATTGCTTTGATAGTCCTGAAACGATCGGAATACTAGGTTGATGTTCTGGATCTTCAGGGCCAAAGCCTCGGTCTGAGAGATCGGCTTCGCCGGATCCTTGGTCTGAGCCATAGCCATCACTGCCGCCAACACCACTGCCAATGCTACTACGATCATGAATCTTTTCATTGTATTCCTCCTTTGTTTTGTTTTTGACACCTTTCTAACTCTTCTAAGAGGTAAGTTGTTTGTCTGTTACACCAGTCATTCCCGCATTGCTTTACCAGGGCATCTCGAATCTCAAGCAGGATCGCTTTTAATTCGGGATGGCTCATGCTCTCGACTGGTTTACCGTTGATGTCAAGTTGACCATCATCCCTAATTGTGAGGGTGAAGGTTTCTGTCGCTGGAGTAAAAACCAAATACGGAGAAGTCTTTTCAACGGGAGAGTAAAAAGTTGGTGCAGTTAAAAAGACTTCACCCGTTCCAGTAATATCTTCTTCTCCCCACGATACCCAGGGCATCAGCAAGACCATTGCCACCACAATCAACCACTTTTTCATATTCACCTCCTTTCTGTTAATGGGGTTTAGTAACTCGAATCCACCAGATTTTTATTCTCCATTTAAGGTTCAGCCATCTGAGCAAGAAATGAAATGCCGTATGATGACGATCCCAGAAACGAGGCCATCTATGTTGAAGTATACTCATTGGGTTCCCTTTTCCTATGGCATTCTTCGCACAATGTCTCTAGGTCTTTTGGGTCGCAAAGTATGTGATAATACATAGCGTTTATGGCCTCATCCCAGTTGCCTATTCCTTTTTTATGATGGACCTGGACGTCGAACTCTCTACCCTTTGCCTTGCTCTGTTTCCTCTGGCATACTTGGCAGGTGTAATTGTCCCGTTTGATGGCCGCCGCGCGCTCTCTGGACCTAAGCCAGAGCTGACGCAGGGCCGATCGAATGCGAGATCTAGGCGTATAGGGTAATCGTTTACCCATCACTTACTCCAACTTGCGTCCGCATACAGGACAGAATTTTGCAAAAAAATGTGAAACATAATAATTTATCCTTGTTCTAATTAAACCCTTTGGGTCAGATGGATCACATAACCAGCATTTCTCTTTCGGCTTCTCTGGACTAACCTCGTCATGGTGACAGTGAAGCCAAGGTTTCTGTTCCATCAGGGCCTCCGCATCTGGGCCAAACTTCTCGTGAGATCGAGACTAGCCCTTTTTAACCTTGCCGTGAACTTTGAGGCTTCCCAGAACCTTTCATCGAGTCTACAGGCTTTGAACTTTTCCGGGAACTTTCCTTTGACCTTTTGAACCGAAATCAAAAACCTCCTTGCCTCTATCTCTGCGTCGATCACTGCTAAGACTTTCAAAATGGCACCTCTCTTTCGTCGTCTTTGTAAGGGGTTTTATATCCTTCTGGCTTCCCTTTTCCTGGATAAACATTCCAGGTCCCGTCGTTGTTCTTAGACCGAAATATAATTACCGACTTTCCTAAAATAGTACCAAAATAGAATAATCCTGCCTTTGGGCCCATTTTCTCTTTGATCTTTCCAATCGGAATTTCGTCCATCAATTCATCCCCTCCATGATCTGCTTCTTCTGTTCTTCGAGTTTCTTTTTGCGTTCTACAAATCTCTTCTCTCTTTCTTCTACTTCCTTTCGTTCTTCATCATCAATTTGGCTGTTGATTTGGGATACAAATGCTTTGGCTTCTTCTTTATTGAGTGGTTCTTTGTGCTCAATCATGGGCCTGTCTTCAAACGAGGGCCAATAACTCAAGTCTGGTTGAGGGTTCATTTGCTCTAAAATCTCAGCAATCTTAGGGAAGAACTTAAGAGAGGAGATACAAGATTCAAACGCCTCCTTTATTTTCTCAATAGGATAGCCCTTAAGAAAATCGTAATAGATTTTAGCCCTGTCCTTCGACATCTCTTCCTTGAACGCTTGGGCCAACCACGCCAGCAGAACGAGGAATTCTTTTTTGTTTACTTCCATCTTCTTCCTCCTTTATTTCATCTGCCCAATCCTGTAAACCTGATAGCACTCCGCGAGGCTTCTCAGGTTCTATCCATTCCTTCCAAACCTTTTGTCTTAGAAAACGAATGGGATCTTTTATCCCAATACCTTTTTGTACTAATTCTGATGCAGCAAAATTCTGAGTGGCTTGAAGAATAATTGGAACATCTTCTGGTTTTATTTTTAGGAAGTATTCTAGACTTTCTTTCTTATAGAGCTTCTTTCCATTACGGGCAGGATAGATACTCCAAAAGGTTTCAAACAGAGATGAGGTTTCTGTTTCTGTTTCTGTTTCTGTTTCTGTTTCTGTTTCTGTTTCTGTTTCGTCCGTGAGTGCTCCATGAGTATTCAGGGATATATTAATGATATGTTCAGGAGGACTAGGGTTTTTTGCTTTACTTGGTCTGTTAATTACCTGATGGTTTAGGAAGTTCTTGATATGATAGAACTTTTCCCCATTGTGATCGAATGGAAGGATTACTCCGACATTTTCAAGCTCTTTCAGCCATTGCTGGAAGACTACCGGCTTTATATCGTCATATGGGAATATCTTGTTTTTTAGCCATGCGTGGTGTCCCTTAACTACGCCGTAATCGTCTGAGTTCGTCCATAGGCCAATAAATGTGAGTCTTGCATCACGACTGATAGATGATAATTTCTCATCATCCCAAAACTCAGGCTTCACCGATCTTGTTCTTGGCATTCTTTTTTCTCTTCTCCGCCATCCACTTGCACTTCCGATCGTGGTACTTCGCCAACGGACTGGCATCCCACTCAAGAGGCTGCCGACACCCGAGACATAACCGGAGCTTCCCCGCCTTCCCGCTCTTGCGCCGGGGCTTCTTGGGTATGCCTTTGTGTGCAGCCACCTCCCCACAGAATAGGCAAGTTTGGGAGCCCGGGTCATCGATAATCTTTCCCATATACGCATGAACACATGGCTTCCACGGTCCTCCGCATTTTGGGCAGCGTTCGGGAAGGCTCACTCCCACGCCCTCCATGAGCTTATCGCCTTGCTGTGATCCAGGTGCTTCCACCCCGACCACTTGAGGGCTTCGAGGAACGCGTACACCCCAGAGCATTGGATAGAGCAGACGGGTTGGCGCTTATAGATCCTGTTTTCGACCTGCACTTCCCTGCCGCATACTTCACATTTCATGGTAGGCATGGCGACCTCCTAAATCTGGATGGTGACACTCTACGCATGGTATGACTTTTTTCCTTGACAAAATGTCAAAGTGTGGTAGAGTGGAACTATCATCCACTTGACACGCTGAGCCTGAACCGGTTAAGTTAAATGTTTTGGAATAAAAAGGCGACCTGACTGCCCTACCCTGGAAGGAGTGAACAGCCAGATCGCCGAGGGCCAGGTGAGGCCCAACTGTTTTGAGAAGGTGGGCGGGGTAGGGAAAGGTTGGGGTCTTATCGTACTTAGGCAGCCCCAACCCCCCTATCCCGCCTGCCGATGTTGTGGAATGATGCAAGAGTCCTCCGATTGATGGGAAACAGTCTACCACATGCGGTAAGTCTTGTCAAGATATTTTTTATGACTCATCCAACCAGAGAAGTTAAGGCAATAGCGAAAAGAATTAAGGAAACCAGGGGAGAGTTATCACGAAATGACTTTGGAATTCTTATTGGAGAATCAGGTTCAACTATCCAAAATTACGAAGAAGGACAATATAATCGAGAACATACAATCCCTGTTGATGCCCTCATTAAAATCTCTAAAGCCTTCCACAAAGACCTCTGCTGGTTAGTCACTGGCAAAAACTCCAACGGGAAATAACCTACCCCAAATTATTTTAAAAAAAAGACTTGACAAAGTTTACCTCATGTGGTAGACTTGCTCCATCATGAAAAAGAAAATATGTCCCGTCTGTCAGTACGATTGGATTCCGAGAGTTGATAAACCTCGGAAGTGTCCTCGTTGTGGATTCAGAATACAACCCATCTCCCGGAGCGCATACGGTAAGACGGGCCACTCGGATGCACAATCCGAACCCGCAAGGAGCGAGGCGAAAGCCACTCTGGAAGGGAGTTAACCGCAAACGGCTGAGATGCCCGGCGGGGGAGCTGACAGAGGCGACCTTAGTAAACCTTAACGGGGCCGAAAGGCCCCAGAAAGGGGATGGACAATGAAAAATCAAAAAACCAAAGTTTTCACAACTGAGGCCAAAACATTTCTAAACAACCGGGATCTTAAAAAAGCAGTTCGCGAAGCCCTGCAGCCCTATGGACTTGAGGTAGTTCAGATCCAAGTCAACGAAATAAAGAAGGAGAAATGATGTATCTCTGGTGTCCATTACGAAAGAACCACAAGATTCACACCGACATCTGTAATAGAGATCATTGTGAACATCTTCGCTCTAATATGATAGACCGCCCAGATTGCCAGCAAGAACAGTATGCCTGCGACTTCGAGCAGGCGAAGCAGAGGAAGGGGAAGAAGAAATGAAATGGCTACCGTATGAGACCCCGCTTGAGGGCATCATAACAGGATGTTTGATGGGATTCGACATGTGGCTTTTAGCCTTGATTATCTACTTACTCGTGAGGTGAAGCATGAGCAAGCCATTTATCGCTTTACTGTTCGGAGGAATCTTTTTTTGTTTGGGTCTGCTGACTGCTGCAACCATGATTGAGCATGATCGGCAGGTTGCCAGAAACATTATCGACTCAGCTATTATCTTGGAGCTCCCCAAAGATGACGCCGACCTCGCTAAGCAATTGCTCTACCTTGGGGCCTCCAAGGGGATGTTGGAGGAGATTCAGAGGCAAAGGATGGTGAATAATGAAAAGACAAATGCCCGTTCTAATCCCGTGCGGAACAAGTCCGTCACACACAGATAGAGAATGCGATTATTATTTTATGGCCCTAACACGGCATCCTTGGACGCGGCACGACATTTTGATGCGTCGCCGTGAATTGAGGATGGCGATTGAAGACAATGAAAGGAGGTTCCATGAGAGAGATATTTATAAGGTGGCTCACGGGATAATAAAATGAAAAGAATATGCTCAAAGTGCAAGCAAGAAAAAGAATTGACAGATTTTAGCCCCGCAAAAGGGTTCAAATATGGCAGATCTTCATGGTGCAGAAACTGTTGTAATGCAAGGGCTAGGGAGAGACGCGCAGAAAACCCAACCAAGAGAAGGGCATACGAATTACGATATAGGCAATCGCATAGAGAAAAATGTAGGGAAGTTATCTATCGTTGCAGAAAAACAAATCCAGAAAAATATAGAAACCAAATTGCTCGTTGGCAAAAGGAGAATAAAGAACGGGCCAGAGAGATTTCGAGACGTACTGTGAAAAAAATCCGATCTACACCTAAAGGGAAACTAGCCTATAATATGCGGCGTGCAATTTGGAGCGCACTAAAAGGAAATAAGAACGGACGTAATTGGGAAAAATTAGTTGGCTATTCAGTGGAAGATCTACAAAAACATCTTGAGAAACGATTTACAATTGGGATGACATGGCAGAATCAAGGCAAATGGCACATTGATCATTGCATCCCAATCTCGGCTTTCAATTTTGAAAAACCAGAAGATATTGATTTCCAAAAATGTTGGGCTTTAGAAAACTTACAACCATTATG
>CAZDNV010000007.1:0-33040 GCA_964506875.1 uncultured Candidatus Bathyarchaeia archaeon | reverse complement strand
GTCGCGCTCGCATCACGCTCGCGCTCCAACCCACAAAAACTCAAAACAACAACTAGCGCGCGCTTATCATCTAAGGAAAATATTTTGTCCCAAACCCATCTACTTCTACAGCTATCCATCTCTATCTCCCTCTCTCTATTTGCACACCGCCTTCAGGCAGACATACGCACAGACAGACAGAGCACGCGCATAGTAGACGGCGTTTCGGTTGATATGCTTTACACTAGTAACAGTCTTATAGTTCAACCCGACAGTGAAAACAGGAATCAGAATGGTCTTAACAGACAAAGTTGAAGTCAAAAAATCGACAAACTTGATCGAAGTAGGAAATAAACTGGCAGTTTTGGTTGGCGTTAACAAGTATGATGATTCAAGCATAAATCAGCTAAGTTATAGCGTGAAAGACACTCAAGACCTCTACAGAATTCTGGTTGACCCTGCCAAAGGAGGATATAACACACGTAGCGTAAAGGTATTGTCGGATGCTGACGCAGAAAAACCTTCAAGAAACAATATCCTGTCAAAGCTCACAGCTACTTCAAGAATTGCGAGTTCAGAAGACAGTATTCTGTTCTATTTCTCTGGGCATGGTCACGAAATCGATGGAAAGCCATATCTTTTAAGCTTCGATTCATACAGAAACACAATAGAAAACACTGCTCTTCCGATTGAGCTGATAAGAAAGACGATGGAAAATTCTCTCGCCAGAGTAAAAATCATTATTGTGGATGCTTGCCACTCAGGAGCAGTAAAGGGTCTCAAAGATTCTGGTATTATGACCAAATCCTTCTTTGAGTCTTTCTTTCCTCCGCCAGAAGGATTTGTGGTTTTGACTTCCTGCAAATTAGGCGAGTCTTCGCACGAGTGGGATGAAAAAGAGCATGGCGTGTTTTCCTACTACCTCTTGGAGGGGCTGAGCGGTAACGCGGATAGAGACGGTGACAAAATCATCACAGTAACAGATGCGTACCGATATTCATGTGAGAACGTAAAGAAATGGGCATTTGAGAAAGGATTGGAGCAAACACCATTCTTAGATGCGAGAATAGCTGGCGACATACCTTTTGTTCTTGTGGAAGTAGCGACAGAAAAGGAAGCACCCACAGACAAAAGCGTCATAGTAGGGGTAATCCTTGGGACTGTTTCCTCTACACGGAATGCAATTGCGACCGCGGAAAGCATGTGCGGTTCCTTACTCCAATATGTTGAAGCTTCCAAGATTAGCAAAGATTCCTCTTTCAGTTACCTCTTTCCATATGGAAAAATGCTTACTTTAGGTTTGAATACTGTTCGAACATCGTTTGAATACAAGAAAGAGAACTGGAGCAAAATTGATGAGATAATCCAAGATTTTGACGAACATTACTATCACGATTCAATAACGTACGTATTGTCAAGAAGAATCAACGTGGGCCAGCTGGTCAAAAAGTGCAAAGAAAATGCCTTTGAGATAATCTCATTCAGTCCTGAAAAAGAAAAGGAAGTAATCATAGCTAACACGCAAGCATGGTTACGTACAAAAACAACCTTTTCCAACGACAAGAACAGCTCGGAAATCAGTATTTCGAAAGGCTCGGATGCAACTCTTGAGAGAAATTTCTTTTCGATATTGAACCCAGAAAACATCATAGAGTTCATAAAAAATTGTCTGGAGTAATCTTGTAAGTAGCGCGCGCTCCCCTAAAATGCTTCTAGAATTAACCAGCCATCCTCAAAAGACCAACGCCTCTTACGAAAACCAGATAACTCAGCCAAACGCTTCAAAGGAACCGACTCAATACGACAGCCCTGCTCACGAACACGGACGAACAGCCGAACCTTACCCACAATCACCGACCTTTCACATTATCGTCATCAAAAACAGCTGTGATGTAGACCTTACCCCGATGATTGGCACCATCCACAACCTTATCATGCAAATCCACACGAAGACAACCCAAAAGACAGCTAAAACCATCAGACTATATGACCTAAGACACGCATACGCCACAAAACAACTACGCAGAACGCTGAAACCGTAAGGATAATGATGGGTCGTAAAAAGCTAGACACAACCCAAAAATACCTACACCTACTCGGATTAGAAAACGGCGAATGGATAGTTGAAGGAACAAACGACAAAGAACGCGCAAAACAACTACTCAAAGAAGACTTCCAATACCAGCTAACAACACCAGACGGAACAATGCTCTTCAAAAAAGCAAAATAAACAAAATTCCCTTTTTCTATTCGACAAATCGGGCATGCTTGAAACCTGTTCGCCTCGCCTAACGGCTCGGCTCACACCAAACGCAGAGCCTTATCCAAGCTATTGATTAAGACAAAAGCCTTGATACGTTTCGAGATATGTCGAAAGTGTAGAACAAAATCACTTCGAATACGGTTGAAGAGGGCAACGAAAACTTAAACAATACCCATTGCGAATGATTACAGAGATTAGAGGAGACGAAGAAAGCCTATGAAACGTAGTTTCTTTTTGGGAATTCTAGGAGGAATTGTCTCTTTCGCCATAGGAATGCTGGCGGTCTTCCTAATGGCAATTGATCAAGCAAGTGGGGGCAATACGGACTTGACCCTAAACATAGTCTTAGCTTTCGTAGCTGGGACTCTAGGCATAGTCGGTGGAGTGGTGGGAAATAAGCGAGGCGGAATAATTCTAGTAATTTCTGGGGTACTGGCACTGATTGCCACCTCTCTATTTGGCATACTTCCTTGTGTCTTGTTGCTTATTGGCGGAGGATTGGCATTTAAGGAAAAAGGAGAAATTGAGTCACTAGGTACACATGGAGTGTCCGAAAAGGAGAAACACAGCTTCATCTATTACATAACCATACTTGCAGCATGTGCCACGATAGCAACTCTCGTTCTGACTGAAGCGAATTTCTATCTTGGATTCTACATGCAACCTCGGGCTAAACTTACCGTGTCAATTAGTCATTATACATGGACAAGCAGTGACACCTCTTCATCGATTAGTATTCCAGTGACAATATCTAACTACAGTCCTCGAAAAGCAAACATTTTGCCCAATTGGAATCTTACACTTGCCTTCAATAATTCAACATTTCAAATTCCGAACGCAAACTGCACCTTTGGAACAACAATACTTGACCCTGCACAACAAACAGAATTTCATTACTCTTATGACATAACAAACAACAATTCGTTCGATATGAATGAGCTCAAGAGTATGTATTTCACTATTTCATATATAGATGACCAAGGAACCCAAACACAACGACTTGAGTTGATATCTAGATGACTCTCTTGAAAAGACAGGAATCTTAAATCTGTAAAGCAAAAGAAGACCAACTAGAGATTCTAAAAGTTATTGAACAACAACGTAAGCTGTGATATTATGTCGGAAAAAATTGCCTTTGTTGACGCCTTGAGAAATCTTTACGACAATTCCCCTAAGGAGAGGAAGGAAGAAGTAAAAGGAATACTAAAGAAAACCCTAGAAGATTTTTGCAGAAATGACCTTGACGCAAGGGTAGATAGATGGCTAGAACCACCAAGCATGGGAGTGATAGATGTCACAAACACGAGTTTTAAAGAAATGCTAAATGAGTCCATAATGTGTTACGTTCATGGATTCCACTATTCAACAATCTCTGTTTGTGGAATTACTGCTGAAAGACTGTGTATGGATATTCTTCTAAGACACAAACTCACAATCGACGAAAGAACCTTGTTATCAAATGACCTCAAATCCCTTCTAACAATTCCGCACAAACATATGATAGAATTATTGTATGGTTGGAACATTATAAATGAGGATGTTAGAAAGAAGCTGCTCAGAATCAATGATATAAGAAACACATACGTCCACCCTGATATCATACCAAATTTAGAAACCATCTCTGGAGAAGGAAAGCTAAAGAAGGATTCACTTGAGATTCTTACAACTCTCAAATATATACTGAGTCAGTCTCTTCGCATAACTTAAATAAAGTGCTGATTACGAAAAAGCCTTAGTCAAGTTGAAAGAAGAGTACGAGCGGAAAACTTGGTCATTTCGACAGATTTGTATAACGTTCTGGTGAATGGAAAACCCAGACACAAAACCAAGCCCAGAACAACAACAAGAAACACAGGGTAAAACCACAAATCCAATGGACAACCAACAAGAAACTAAAGAAAAAATACTAACAGTAATGACTGGTGCTCTGTCCGTACTGAGCTACTCGCCCAGTATTTTCTTGTTGTCACTTCAGAGATTAGGTTTTCCCTTTGTTAGGTGGTCTGCTGTTTGATCGTGTCTGCTTGTTTCTGCAAAAGGCTTTTAGCCAATTGCTGAAGATACTGACTGCCGAATTGAGATGCGTAGCCGAATTTTCGCGAATCTTGGGTTCCTACTGCAGATTGCCGGTCTGCTTACAGTTCTTCCAATAGCTATTGGGCTTGTTCTCAATGAGACGGAGCAAATTGTTGGGCTTTTTTTGGCTTGTGTAGGATTTCTTGCGTCGGGGTTTCTGATGAACGCGCTGTGTGAGAGAAAAGACTTGGATTTCAAATCTTCAAGTGTGCTGTTTTTGTCTGCTTTCATTGTACTGCCCATGATTGGGGCGTTACCTTACATTTATAGCGACCCTTTCAATAGCAAAAGCGTATTCGAAAAATTCACGAATGGCTATTTTGAAAGTGTTTCAGGTTTTACAACGACTGGCTTCACGTTTATTTCAGACTCAGACGCGCTTCCAAGGTCCTTGCTGTTCTACAGAAGCCTGACTGAATTAATGGGGGGCGTAGGCATAGTCTTTCTTCTCTTGGCGTTCTTTCAGTCGCGAAAATCTCTAGACAGTCTAGGGAACGCTCTCGGCATAGATAAGGTGGGCAGCAGCTTGAAGAGAATGTTCTTCTCTGTGTTCACGATCTACGGCACTTACATAGTGCTCTTCACTGTCATCTTCTATTTTCTTGGGTTCCAGGATCTGCTCAGAACAGGCTCTTTTGTGATTGACACGATAACGGGCGGTTTCCAACCTTCTACTCAGCAGTTCCAACCTTACTTGAGTGTTGTGCCAAAGATCTGCATGATCGTCTTGATGTTTTTGGGTTCCATCAACTTCGCCGTTAACTATCACTTGTTCACGCTGAAACTAAGAAAGGCAATGTCAATGGAGCTTGCTCTTTACCTAATGATTATCGCAGTTGGCACCTCTATAGTTCTGCTTTTCGCCAGAATTGAACCCTTAGACTCGTTGTTTCATGTGATAAGTATGTCATCCTCAACTGGTTATGATTACATCAACATCCCAGCAGCCAACAACACCGTTCTCTTGGTACTTATCGTTCTCATGATAATTGGAGGATGCAGCTTCTCCATGGCAGGCGGCATACGCGTATCAAGACTGATCTCCTTTGGAAAATCAGTAAAACAAAGCATCAAGGGCACACTTGCAAAGGAAAAAGTGATATCGGACTATGATAGTCTAATTCAACCGAACAGCATTGAAAACCTATCAGCAGCTGTTTCCATCCTACTCTTCATAATAACGCTAGTGATCTTTACAATAGTATTCTCAACGTTAGGAGTCTCCCTCACTGAAGCGCTGTTCGAGGTTGGCTCTGCGCTAACTACAAACGGCATATCGATGGGCGCAACAACCGCTTCCATGCCCATCGCATACAAGTGGCTAATGATCGCGGCAATGACGATTGGCCGAGTCGAAATCATGTCAATACTCGTTGCACTCAGCCCATACAGAGCAAAAGAATAAATCCCTTTTTCCGCATAATGCAGAAAACCCGAACAAAGCAAGCACAAGCGCTCATGATGTAAGCGAGGGTACCCGAGCCAGGTCTAAATAGGCGGGCCAGAAGCCTAAGACAAGGGGGAGGACTTAAGATCCTCTGGCGAAGGCCTACGTGGGTTCGAATCCCACCCCTCGCACTTGCATGTTGAGAAATAGGGTGGCTCCGCCTGTTCTGGCAAGCGAAGAGCTGAGAAAAAGAGGACATTACTGCTTTCTCCATAACGGCCTAAATCAGCAAAGAGCGGGCTCACAATCCTTAGAACCTGCATGATGACGTCTTCCGGGCAACAGCCCTAGCCTTGTATGCAAGTGTGGAGATACAGGCGGAGCCGGCGGTGCTATTAGCAAGTTGACAGGACCAAGTCGACGTCTAATCGTTTTTGACCCCTACCCCCCTACCGTTTTTTCAACAAGGAAGGCTTAGATGATGCGTACCCGTGAATGCTTCAGGATCAGCAGTCTCAAGCGGATATGCGATAAGATAACAGGCAAGTTCACGATTAGCATTGCTCATGAGACGGTGCCTCCAAAGCCTTCAACTCGTGTTGTTGCTGTTGCTGAGGGCTTCGGTCGGGGTCTTAACCGGTGGAAGGAATTTGTTCCTTACGGCAACGTTGAAGGCAGGACCGGGCAGGGAGGCATTGTTTAAGTTACTGGTGACAGTAATGCGCGTGCGCCTTTAGACATGCTCCAAAACCTCGACGGCGAGAACATATCTATGGTTAGAGAGGTTTTTGCCCGGCAGAGGCACATGAGATTCATGAAAAGCTTCTCTGACCATCTTCCATTCGGCACAAAAGACGCCTATGTAAGAGAGATAATGGCTGCGGACCTCGATAGGCTTGCGCACTTGATTAGAGTCTGCGGTTTTCTGGTGAACCAGCTTGAATCCAGCCTTGCTAAGAGCCTTGACGACCTTGCGCCAAGACAAAGAAGGTAGCTTTTCAGACAGTTACTTCCACCAGCTTTCTCTTCCGCTTAAGCTGGTCCAGTTCTTCTGGGAAGGCCTCAAGATATCCCTCTATAGCCTTACGAATGTTAGCTATGGCCTGTTCGCGATTTTCCCCTTGGCTTATGGTACCCGGAAACTCGACGCACTGAGCTGAATAACCTCCCTCAGGTTCCTCTCTGAGAAAGACTTTGAACTTTCGCCCTTTCACCTCAACCATAAAAGGACACCGCAACTATTCCAAGTCAAGAGGCGATATAGGCTTTCTCAGCTACCTGATGACGCCTAGAAAAAAGAAAAAAGGGGTTTTGTGGGTGATATCTCCACTAAGTGGTGGGTTCGAATCCCTCTCGACCCACTTTGGAATGGGGCCGTCCTTTTTCTGCATGTCTCGGGAAAGGTTTAAGTGCTATGTAAACAGTATTGTTTACGGTGAGTTGTCTGGCACAAGTTCAGTTAAGGCTTCCTCAGAAAATGCTAGAAGAAATAGACCAGTGGGTAGCCGAAGGTCGCTTCAAGAGTCGAAGTGACGCCATAAAGTCTATGATAGCCTTCTATGAAGAACGCGAAAAAACATGCGCGTTCTTCAAGATGCTGATGACGCGTAGCGAAGAAGCAAGGAAGCATCCTGAATCGCTTACTCGTGTTGAGGAATTGGAGTGACTTTTGCTGTACTGTTGCATCCGAAAGCAGCAAAAGAGTTAGAAAAGATCGAGCGTTCCTCTAGACTGAGAATGATTGAGAGGCTGAAGGAGCTCCGCACCAACCCAGATAGAATGGGGAAAATGCTGAAGCACTCCGATTTCTTGAGCCCAAGGGTAGGCGATTACCGAGCAATTTACGAAATTGACAAAAACAAGAAGCAAATCATTATCTTGTTCATCGGGCACAGGAGCAAAGTCTACGATGATTTCTCGAAAATGCTTTAGACCATGATCCCCTATGGCTAAGCGATCCCCTGAAGGCTCTGCGGAAACACATGTGATCAGGTTCCTGCTGTAAGAAAAAAGGGGTTGCGGGAGACATCTCCACTGTGGTGGGGGTTCGAATCCCACCCCTCACACTTGCATGTTGATTTTGGAGGGTGTTCATCCAAGCTACATCACCATGCATATTCATTAGACAGCACTAGACCGCACCTAACCTATTTGTCTCGAGGAACAAGGTGTTAAAGAGATTAGAGATAGTTCAATTCTCTTGAAAAGAAGTAGTGGTGTGAAAAGTGATAGTAAGAGGGATTGAAGAAAAAGACTATGAAGTTTTCAAGAGGCTTTTCGATCAAGCTTTTTTTGAATATTCGGAATTCTTTAAGCAGGGAAATCCCCAGCATTACATGAAAGAGCTTAAGGAAAGAAGAGAAGTCACTCACTCACTCTGGTTTCAATTCCTATCTTAGAACAGGTAGTTCTTTCGTAGCCGAAGAGAATGGTGAAGCTGTCGGCTACGTTGCAAGCCAAATGGTACCCTCTATGCACGGGGTTGACCTGTGGATCGAATACATTGTCATTCAAAAAGAGTTTAGGAGACGAGGAATAGGCGCTGCCCGGTTGCAGAAGCTGATAGATTATGCCACTTCCTCAAGCAGAGATCGAATATAGGCATTTATCAATTCAGACAACGAACCTTCGATGCGACTACACTCTAGGGCTGGCTTCAACATCGAAGACTGGAAAATAGCTGTCTACGAATCAAAGTGAATTCTAAGAGCAATAAGAGAACTTGAGCGCGCGCTAACAAGAGCGCCCAGTAGAAGCTCTTATATCTCGCCTGCTGATTGTTTGCAGAACCAATGCAGGTTCATGGGTGACGTTTCGTTGGACGCGGCAACCAATCTGCTGATTGCGCTCGGCTTGGCCATGGACGCCTTCGCAGTCTCAATGGCTCATGGAATAACGTCAAAGGCTCTGAGATTCGATAACGCTTTAAAATTGGCCATATGTTTCGGATCGTTCCAAGCATTCATGCCCGTTCTAGGATGGCTTGCCGGTCTCAGGTTGTTGGATTTAATATCTGGAGTTGACCATTGGGCAGCCTTCGGAATACTATGCTTAATCGGCTGCAAGATGATATATGAATCGTTCAAAATGACACGAAACCAGAAAGAACAGAAGACGCTCACTTTATCTATCTTGCTGATGCTGTCTGTGGCAACCAGCATTGACGCCTTAGCCGTAGGACTAAGCTTGGCCTTTCTCAAAGTCGATATAGCTGCCCCAATCATGGTTATCGGAGCTGTCACGTTCACTCTATCTTTTCTCGGTGCGGCCTTCGGAAATAGAGTAGGCAAACTCTTCGGACCCAAGATAGAGATCGTTGGCGGTCTGGTTCTGCTTGTGATCGGAATCAGAATACTCATCGAGCACACGATGTGATTCTACTCAATTCTGCTTACAGAAATATGCTCAGAAAGAAGAGCTCTATATTCATTGATTCCTCTCGGCCCTCGCCAGCGTGTTGCTAAATTCGCGGATTTGACATGAGCTTGTTCGATCATGCCTGGGCCTGGACAGACACCATAATCTAGTACGTAGAAGTATGATGAGAACACATCCATGCTTGAGAGACAAGCAGGAATTTACACAAACAATTCGATTTAGCAACGCCCTAGCGCGCTACATACGCAGACAAGCAACTGCACCACAAGAAAGGCGAATTCCTGATCTAAGCGCCAATTCCTAGCGCACGCTAAATCTCAAGCATAATCTATAAATACCGATCGAACGCTATTTAGGCTCACCGAAGGCGAGGTATGTTGGCAAAAAAGATCCCTAGTGGTATAGATGGCTTAGACGAGCTAATCGGAGGCGGCTTTCCGGAAGGAAGAGTCATCTTGGCTGTTGGGGGACCCGGTTCCGGCAAGACCATTATGTGTAGCCAATTCCTCTATAATGGAATCCACGCTAACAAGGAAAATGGAGTTTTCGTAAGTCTGGACGAGAGTAAAAGGCATTTCTACTCCGAAATGAAGAACTTCGGATGGGACTTCCAGAAAGCAGAAAACGAACGCAGCTTTGCCTTTATAGATGCCACACGAATATCGCAAGTAGCCATGTTAAAAGAGGCACTCTACAAAGAGGAATCCAGAAGCCTGCGAGGTAAGCAATTACCAATCGATAAGCTGATAGAAGAGATCCGTGCAAACATCATGCAGATCCGTGCAAAAAGGGTCGTAGTGGACACTTTGGCAGCACTTGTCTACCGATTTCCAGATCCTGTGGAACGAAGAGGCGTAGTCGTAGATCTGATTGAATCACTCGCGGACTTGGAGGTCACTAGCCTTGTAACAACTGAGCTGGGACACTTGGGTCTCGAGCGAAGTGCACTAGAAGAAGAGTTCCTGGTTCATGGAGTCATCATGATGCAAACCCTGTTTTCGGGAGGGACCACAACAAGAGCGATACAGGTCGAAAAGATGAGGGAAACCAAGGTCAATCCAAGCCTCGTCCCATATTCGATAGACCGGAATGGTTTTGAGGTCTTTCCCAAAATGCCGCTGTTCGGAGAAAAGTAAACTCGCAAGAAATAGCGCACACCCAATATCATCTAACGCTATCCTCTCTGTGCGCGCGCCACATTCCTAAACGTAGCAGCAGATGCAGACGTTACTCTCGTAGTCTAACTCAAAAAGCATAATCAAGGAAATTGCAATCTCTTGACGAATCCTCTTTTTCTAGTGCAAAGGCTATCAAGTAGCCTATCAATACATTAGAACGCCAAAAAGAGGCGTATGTCAACTCAATGCGTGTGAAAACTATGGCATCGAAAGGCAAGAAGATAAGGGCTCTGGCTCTTGTTTCCGGCGGGCTGGACAGTACGCTGGCCGTGAAGCTTATGCTGGACCAAGGCATAGATGTGGAAGCAGTCAACTTTGTGAGCCCCTTCTGTCTCTGCAAAAAAGGAGGTTGTGGAGCCTCAGAAGTGGCAGAGAACCTCAACGTGCCCCTGAAGACGATCAGCGTTGGCGAGGAATACCTCAGGATTGTTAGAAAACCACGGTTTGGTTACGGGAAGAACATAAATCCATGTATTGATTGCAGAATCTTCATGTTGAAGAAGGCCAAGGAATACGCCGAGAAGACAGGCGCACTTTTTATTATTACAGGCGAAGTCCTAGGTCAGAGACCCATGTCTCAGCACTGGAGAGCCTTAGGCATGATAGAGGAGGAGGCAGGTCTGAAAGGAAAGATCTTGAGGCCGCTGTCTGCAAAACTATTACCCTCGACTGAAGTTGAGAAAAAGGGCTTGGTAAACCGAGAAACGCTCTTTGACATTGAGGGCAGGTCAAGAAAGAAACAGATCAGACTTGCTCAAGAACTGAGAGTAACTGAGTATTCGTGCCCAGCCGGAGGTTGCCTGCTAACGTACAGGGAATTCGCTGGCAAGCTGAAAGACTTGTTTGAGCATAAGAAAAAGGTCTCTTTGAAAGATGTGCAGTTGTTGAAGGTTGGACGGCATTTCAGGTTTGGAAGAAACAAAATCATAGTGGGCAGGAATGAAGCTGAGAATAGCCTATTGCTTCAGATGAAAATGGCGAATGATTACTGCTTCGAGGCTCAAGAAACCGGAAGTCCAATAACCTTGCTTCAAGGGCCAAAAACCAGAACAGCCTTTAAGAAAGCTGCCGAGCTAACCGCCTATTACTCCGACAGAAAACAAGGGATAGTGTTAGTAAAATTCGGTAGAGGAGAATTCGACAAGTCATTGAGAACTCCAATCCTGAGCGAAGAAGAGGTAAAGCATCTCAGAATAACATGGCGAAAAAGGGGCAACTGCTAGTATTCAATTCAATGATTTAGATTGACATGGATGGCTGGATTAGACGAAGAGTTCCTTTTTGTGTGCGTCTAGAATGCTGAAAGGAGCCAGAAGGCAGAGGCATTTGTCCAAGCTTATGGTAAAGGTAAGGTTGAGGCTATAAGTGCTTGCGCGCGCAGGGGCATGCTTCAGAATCAAAGCACTCTCGGCAAGAAGAAAAAAGAGGAAGTTGCTGGGTTTATCTGGACTTGGTGGGGGTGCACGTCCCACTCTGCCGCTAACAGAAACGCCTAGAACGGTTTTGCTAGTTGTTTTGGAGCACGATTCCTACGTGCGCGACACGTCCATATGAAATGAGAAAAATGATGAAAAAAAGGGATAGTCTGCTTCTAAATTAAGGTTGTTAGCTTGACTTAGAATCTTCGTCTTGGGGGACTTCTTTTTGAATAGCACTCTCGGCAGTACACGGGTCTGCTTCCATCAGGCTTGAACGGGACTTCGCATTCCTTTCCGCAATCCGCACAAACTGCCTTATGCATTTCTCTCTCGTACATCTATGTTTCAACTCCTTCACGCTTTACGTGCAAAAACCGTCTTTTACACTGTACAACTATCCTTGGCCCGTCGCTTATAAGAATTGCCATTGAAAAATGCATAACCAAAAGAAACGTTCACCCAGCAGGCACACATTTTTGACTGGAGAATCGTTAATAATCGAGCCTTAGTTGAACACTGGCTCGCATCAGTCTTTTCTCCGTAGCCATTTGGCTCTTCTTGGAAGCTTTCCGACCTGACCTTTATCTTTTGTCAAACCATCTGAGTGAGTGCAGTCATCTTCTATGCCGCTTGATTCTTTCGTGCTTTTGCGTCTTTCTTCGCCATTCTCGCTTCTTCTGTGTTTTTATGAAAGCCCTACCATAGCCGCGCTGAGTGGCATCTTCTCCTCGGAATTGATCTATGTTTTCGTAAAAAATCTGGTAGTCCGTCTGATTTTGCTGGAGAGCCGTAATGCTCTGGTTGAGCTTTTTTCTGGTGTCGGCATTAGTTGTCTTGTCATAGATGTCGGAGTACGTGAGATAGGCGGCATGGAATTGAAAGTCTGATGGATTATCGATTAAGAGCTTCTCTGGCGAAGTTGATTCCTTATTGTCAGATTCTCTGATCATATTTTTCCCGCTTTTATTCCAGTGTAGAGTGGAGTGTTCGCCTATTTTAGATAGCGCCTTCTGCTAGAACACGCGCGACCCTGATACGCATATACCCCAAAGCCTGAGATGCCCACAAGAAGCTATCTTGATGGGAATATCGCCACGAAATCAGCCTCGAATGCGTACATCTTCACATATCTTAATATGCGTCGAAGTATAATGTACTAAAAGGTAGAATTCTCGCAGAGAAGAATATTGACAAAAAATTCTAGTGATTTTGTCGTTTTTCCTGACAATTCTACTAAAAATATGGGGCGAAAACTATGAAATCAGTAGACAAGCAAGCAAGCACGCCAATCCGATCGCGGACCAGCATAGCAGAAAGAAGGTATTCGCCTAAAGCAGAGGATCATTCTGAACTGAGAAGCTGGACGCACCGCACCTTGCTAGACGCAGAAAAGGACCAAAACTTCTACAAGAAAGACCAGTTCCTAAGCCTTCTAGAAAATCTCCAAAATCGCCCAACAATGGTCTCTACAATGGGAGTAACAAGAAGGAAAAGGATAGAAAAGCCTTGAGAAACAAGGTATCAGCCCTCGAATATCTTGCTTTTCTTTCAACAAAATATGAAGTTGACCCTGACGAATTCTCTTATGCGTTAATCTCAGCAGAAGGAAATCAGAAAGCTAGATGTGGGGGCCTTCTAATCGAATGCCGCGGCAAAACACAAGATAAGAGCATTTTCTTGATCACGAAGGATTCTAGAGTCGTTGCACAGTTTCCATTGTCAAGGGAATTTCTTACAGAAGGAAGCAATCCAATCAGAGATTCCATGAAGAACGACATGATCCGCAGGCACCTAGTTAGGAAGAATAAGGGATCACATTCCATTCCAATCAGGGATTTGCAAATTGGAATGAGCCATATCAATCTGAAGGCTAAAATTCTGGAAATCCCACGACCAAGACTTGTCTTCACACGGTTTGGAAACTACGCTAGCGTAGCCAACGCTTTGATAGCGGACGAGACTGGAACAATCAAGCTGTGTCTGTGGAATGAGCAGATAGACTCTGTCTCCATAGGAGACACCATTCAGATCGAGAATGCGCGGACTTCTGCATTCAGAGGTGAAAGACAATTGAGCATTGGAAAAAAAGGGACACTGAGCAGCATTGAAGACCCATGCCTCCAACTAAAAGAAGAGCACAGCCTCTAGCACATAGTCGGTCAGAACCGCGACGCCACTTATTGCCATTTCATAGAAGTGAAGAGAAATCAGGCGAACCAAAGGGATTTCACCGAAGACAGGCCTCAGAGCTTGGAAAACACCGAGAAGAAAGCGTCAATCAGATAGACTTTGACGCGCACAAGTGTTATGCAGGTGTAGAATTCTAATATAGGGATTTACTGTCAAATGTGAGTGGATTCTGGGATTAGTATGGTGACGCTGATCGAGTGGACAGCTATACTTTCCGCGTTAGCGGGTATTTCGGCAACAATATTTATCCTTCTTCAGCTTAGACACATGGACCGGCATAGAGACCTCGAGATCTCCATGAAGCTGTTTGACTGGGCTGAGACTGAGAGCCTTCGCAAAGCCTTCAGATGGGTTGAAAAGGAGTTCCAATTCGAAGATCACAAGAAGTACAAGTCTGAAGTTGAAAACAACCCTGAAGTCAGCGACTATCCTTACCAAGTCGAAGCCTTTTTTGAGGAAGTCGGCTTCTTGGTTAACAAGAAGTTTGTTGACATTGACGTAATCGTTGACCGTTTAGGGGCATACATACTCTCGAACTGGAAGAAGCTCGAGCCTTGGATACTTGCAATGAGAAAGGAAAGAGGCGACAGGACATTTGGCGAACATTTCCAGAAACTGTATGAGAAAACCATTGCATACATGAAGGGAGGTTAAGAGTTATGCCCACGCCAACTCTCAGATTTTGCCCACTCGTTTCGCCGTCACAGATAATGGGCTCGCATCTTTTGTTATTGCCTTTCCTTTCTCTAGCAGGCTCATAACCTCATCTACATATCTGAAGTACTCCTCGTCTCTCAGATACTTAGAACGAGGTCTTGGAATGTTTACCTTCACCTCTCCGATAACTTTTGCCGGTCGAGGTGACATTATTATGACTCTATCTGCCATGAAAACTGCTTCCTCGACGTTGTGGCTTACCATTATAAAGGTGTTTGTTGGCAGAGTAGGGTTTCGCCAAATGCTCATCACCAACTCTCGCAGAGTTTTTGCCGTAAGCTCGTCGAGCGAAGAAAATGGCTCGTCCATAAGCAGGACTTCTGGCTTCAAAGCCAATGCTCTAGCAATCCCGACGCGCTGTTTCATGCCGCCTGAAAGATCATGAGGGTACGTGTTCTCAAAACCTTCCAAACCGACCATCTGCAAGTATTCCTCGGCAATGTGCACACGGCTCTGCTTAACGACACCTAGAACCTCCAGCGGGACTTCAACGTTCCCTAACGCTGTCTTCCATGGCAGAAGGCCGAAGAGCTGAAAGACCATGGCGATCTTCGGCGATGGCCCCGTTATAGGCTGTCCGTTGAAAAGAATCCTTCCTGAATCAGGCTTTTCAAGACCTGCCATCATCCTCAGCAGAGTAGACTTTCCACATCCAGATGGACCTACTATGCATATGAACTCGTCTTTGCCAACTGAGAAGTTTACGTTGTCCAGAACTAGAATCTTGGTTTTCTCTGAGATGAATGTTTTGTTTATGTTCTCTACTTCGATCACCGACATTTCCTACACCTCAACATGATATTTCTCGAACCTTCTTAGTAGACGGCGCCAGATGAGCCCTTCCATTAGTAGGACAATCGTGGCTATCACTCCTAGGATGAAGATCAGCACAACGGTGTTTCCAAACTCATACCCTGCCTTGTCCAGCAACGAACCTATTCCGGGTACGGAAACAGGTGGGATACCGGGCTCCGTTGAAGGCAAGTATTCCGCAAAGATTATCGTGTTCCAACCCGTTCCCCAGGAAAGTATGCTGCCCGTAACTATGGCAGGCAGGATGGATGGGACGACGAGGTGAGTTATTCTTTTTAACCCTCTAAATCCAAACAGCTGACCGACCTCATTGATTTCAGTTGGAATGTTCTTGACAGCGCTCACAACATTCAGAAACATGTACCATATCATATCGAGAACCAGCATTATGATGCACGTAAGCTCAAGAGCAATTCCCGGATTCCCGATCAAACCGCTCAGCCCAAGCGAAATAACTGGGAACAGAGCCAGAATGGGCACTCCCTGTCCAATGTCGTACAAGGGGAAGAAGATAGCTGCAAACCTCTTATGCTCGGCTGCCAAGACGCCCATAGAGATTGCCGCAACGAGTGAGACGCCATAAGCGATTGAAAGACGCCCCATCGTGAAGAGGATCAACAGCGGCAGGCCCATCAGTTCGGCAGCAGGAGGTTTACGGAAACCTTCACTGATCATTGCTGCTGTCGGTACCTGGCCGAAAACTCTGTATAGGACGAAGAAAACTATGGCAAAAGCGATAACTAGGGCAATCACTTTCTCGATGCGAGAGTACTTCCGTAAACGCTGAGTAGCTATTGAGAAAGACTTTGGCCAATGTAGCCTGCCAAAGTGTAGCCAGCTGCTTGCCCTGGCAACTCCAAGCTTTCCAACTCCAGAGAGGTCCATTCTGAAGACTGGTTTGAAGGTGCCTGTGCTTGCGCGTTCCATCAGTCTGTGCCAGGTTAGAGTGTTGAAGTATACAACGATGAATGTTATGAATATGAGGAGAACTATGGCAAGGTTCATGTCCTTGAGGCCATAGGCGACCTTCGCAAGCAGGTATCCCAATCCGCCTGCTGGTGGGGACACAACGTTTCCTTGATATTGTATGTATTCTGCTGCGATCATAAAGAACCATCCATCGCACCATGCTAGGTTCGCTCCTGAAATAACAGCAGGAGTAATAGCAGGCAATATGACGTGTCTGATGTACCGCCATCCTGTCAAACCAAAGCTTTTTGAGGATTCAACAACGTTTGTAGGTATTCCGCGGATGGCCCCCAATACGCCGAAAAATATGGCCCAGGCCATCGACGTGAATAGCAGAACTATCACCGAAAGCTCGATTCCCAAAGGACCAATAGCGAAGAGGAAGCCCATGACCATCGGGAAGTACCCCAGTATTGGGATGGACTGCAAGAGATCTATGAAAGGAGTGAGAACTATTGACGCTACTCTATTTGTTGCCGCCAGTATTCCGAAGGAGACTCCCCACGCGACCGAGATAACCAGCGTAATCAGGATTCGTGAAATCGTGGCAAATGTGTAGAGGGGAAGGTTCTTAATCTCCGGGTAGGGGACAAAGGTTACGATTAGCCAAGTCATGACGGAAAGGACAACTAGTCCCACAATGAAGCTTACCAAGAACTTGCGCACAGACAATCAGCCAGCTTGACCTCGAACATAGAAACAGGAGCAGTGCATTCATCATTTAAGAATATCGTCCATCTTCCTGCATGTATTACCCTCTCGGCAGAATATTCCGCCTATGAAAGTCTTGCTTGCGCCTTCTGCTCGCGATGCATTTTCCCAGCTCTAACGATACAAATGCCACAACCATAAAGACGACAGCCGTCACCCAGCGTATGGCATGGATAAGCTGCGTTGAACAAGCTCTGATGCTGAGGAACATAGAGTACCGCTAGCTGTGGGGCAAGTGAAGAAAGCACTACTGACCACAAGAACTTAGCGCGCGCAGTCCACATTCCTTCCAGCTTCTTATCGGGGGACTCTGTCTCATTCATACCTCAAAGCTTCTACTGGTTTCAGTCTTGAAGCCCGCCAAGCCGGGTAAACTGCAAAGACTGCGCTGACTCCTACGCCGAAGGCTAAGGCCAATAGGGTCACCGTCGGAGTCAAGATAGGAGTTATCGTCATTCCACCAGTGGAAGCAGTCTGATTTCCCCCAATGAATCCACCGCCTCCTCTTCCTAAGAACACTGCAACCACGTTTGCTAAGACCCAACCTGACACTATGCCAATCACTGCACCTAACAATCCAATTATCACCGATTCGCACAGGAAAACCAATAGCACTGTGCGACTTCTCATCCCCAACGCCTTAAGTATACCTATCTCCCTTGTACGCTCCATCAAAGAAACAATCATAATATTCATTATACCAATCCCAGCAACCAGAAGCGAGATAGCAGCGATTCCAGCCAAGAAAAGCGATATAAGATAGAAGATATTCGAGAGAAGGTTAAGTACATAGGTTGCAGATATAGCTGAGACTTGCTTTTCGAAAACATTGCCTATTGCCTCTCTTACGCTGTCGATCGTTGCTGGGTTATCGTTCTTCAGCTTCACAATTATCATACTGCATTCTTCAGTTCCAAAGAAGCTCAGGGCCTGCGAAATCGGAATGTAAACACTGGAATCCGAAGGACCACTAATGCTGAAGCCTCCAACCTCTTTGAGAACAGCTGCAACGTGACCAGTATAAGTCTCATTTCTCGATGGGAATGTAGTTGCGTTAGCCCAGATGATCTTGACGCTATCGTCTACGTTGCAGAATAAGGTCGTATTTTTCCAAGGGTCACTAATCCTATTCCCAACAACGACCATTTCGTTTTCCGGCTCTAGTGGTATTTCTCCCCTTTCACTCACGAAACTACCGCTGTAAACGCTTGCATATTTAGCGAAGTCCACTCCCACTATGGTAGTAGTCCGATTGGTTTCACCAGATCCGATCCAGCCTCCTCTCTGAATCACCGCCATCGACAACTCGACATCTGTTATATTATCGATTACCTGTGTGGCATTGACTAGCAATCTAAAACCGGACCCAGCTGCGCCTCCGCCTTCTCCTCTGGAACCGAATCCTCCCCCAACGGAAACG
Source organism: uncultured Candidatus Bathyarchaeia archaeon (assembly GCA_964506875.1). Classification (GTDB taxonomy): domain Archaea; phylum Thermoproteota; class Bathyarchaeia; order Bathyarchaeales; family Bathycorpusculaceae; genus CAZDNV01. The sequence continues at coordinate 14,541 of CAZDNV010000007.1, read as the reverse complement.
ATTAGCGTATCAGTTGCAAACCCTGTTTGAAGCTGCCTAGCTATGGTGGCCTGCAAACCCTGAGTAATCGAGAGCAAAGCAACGATGGCTGCAATACCGATGACCACTCCTAGAGTTGTTAGACCTGCGCGTAGCTTACGCAGTTTCAATGCACTGAATGAGTAAGACAAGATATCCTGGGCTTTCAAGTCAATTCACGATCTCCTTGATTATCATGCCATCGAACATCTGCACGATTCTCTTCGACTGGCCTGCCAGATGATGGTCGTGAGTGACCATTATTGTAGTCACTGCTTTCTCTTCGTTGAGTCTTCTGATCAGATCGATTATCTCTTTCGCATTTTTGGAGTCAATGTTTCCTGTAGGCTCATCCATAACAAGAAACTTTGGATTGTTCGCCAAAGCCCTCGCAATGGCTACGCGCTGTTGTTCGCCACCGCTCAATTCGGCGGGTCTATGATTCATTCTTTCCTTTAGTCCCACCGTTTCTAAGAAATCCTCAGCACGCTTCCTTCTGTCTGTTCTGCTCATGTCTGCAATGGCCATTGATAACTCGACGTTTCCTCTCGCCGTAAACCGTGGGATCAGGTTAAAAAACTGAAAAACGAAACCGATTCTACGTCTAAGATCTGCCAGTTGATTGTCATCGAGCGTGGAAACGTCAACGCCTTCAATCAGCATTTTCCCCTCAGTCGGCTTGTCCAGAGCCCCGATCAAGTTCAGCAAGGTCGATTTGCCGCTCCCTGAGGGCCCGAGAATGGCGAGGAAATCGCCATCCTCGACCTTCAAGTCGACGCCACACAATGCATTAACCGGAACTTTCCCCAACATGTAGGTCTTCTTTAGGTTGACTGCCTCAACAATCGTTGCCATAGTATGTCATCTTCGCTTTTCCTCTAATTTCTGCTCACTTGCTCAGGAATCTCCATGAGAGGACTATGCCTATTGCCGCTGCTACCAATGCGAACACTCCAACGTAGGCAAAGTCTAAAGCAAGTCTTGCCCAATCGGTAGTGAATATCAAGAGCTGCCTAACTGCGTCTGTCGTGTATGAAAGGGGGTTGACATTGGCTATGGCTTTGAGCCAGTCGTAAGGCATCTTATCGATAGGGAAGAAGGCATTGCTAGCAAACATTAGTGGCAGATTTATTAGGTTCACGACAGCCATTGGAGTCTCTATTCTGGTTGATCTTATGGTAATCGCGATGAAGATTGAAGACAAGCCTGTGCAAACTAGAAACATGATTGCGAAGACACCCAATATGTTGAGCGGCGTGAAGCTTGCCCCAAACTGTAGACCAAAGGCGACAGCAAGGAGTATGATCACTCCGGCTTGGAACATTGATCGCAATGTTGCAGAAAGGACTTTGGAGAATATTATCACTGCTCTCGACACAGGAGTGCTGAGGGCCTTGTTTAGGAAGCCAAGCCTGCGGTCCCAGACCACTGACATGCCGCTGAACATTGTTGTAAAAAGAGCTGTGAAAGCAATCATGCCCACGGCCATAAAAGAGAAGTAATCACTTGTTCCAAAAGTCTTTAGCATGACGCTACTTGGATCAACGCCTGGAATATTGGTTGGGATAAGAGCGCCTATGTTCATTGCTTTTCCAAGTAGACCCATCCAAAGAACCGGCTGAACTATAGAAAGTATGAAGATCACAGGGGCTTTGTACCATTTCTTGAGCTCTCTGTTGGTCAAGGCCCATAGACCGTGCAATCTCCCTTTGGAATTGCCGTTCATTTCGCTCATCGCCGAGCTCTCCTCATCGTCATCCTTTGCGCAGCAAAAGCCTCCCTAGATTCTTCTGCATCACGCAAGGATCTCCCTGTGTATTCCAAGTAGACTTCGTTCAATGTAGGTTCTGTAAGCGAGAGTTTCGTCACAGTGTACCCCTTCTTCCGCAGAGTTTCTATAATGAATGGGGCTGCCACTTCTCCATACTCAGCTTTGATCCGATACGAGCCATCTTCCTTCTTTACGTCTTTTACGTGCTCGATTTTCTTGACAAGCTCGCTCACGTCAACGTCTTCCTTGATGCTTATGGTTACAATGTCGCCGCCGAGACCGTGTTTCAATTCCTCAGGCGAGCCAGACACGACTATTCTTCCATGATCGATTATCGCGACGCGGTCGCAAAGTGAATCAGCTTCTTCAAGATAATGTGTCGTCATGAAAAGCGTCATACCGTATTCTTTCTTCAGCTTTCTAATGTAATCCCAAGTTGCGGCCCTAGTCTGAACATCCAAGCCTAGGGTAGGTTCATCCAAGAAAAGCAATTTCGGCCTGTTAATCAGCCCACATGCAAGCTCAAGTCTGCGGCGCATTCCGCCAGAAAAGGTTTGAACCTTCTTGTTCTTGAAATCAGTCAGCTCAACAAGCTTCAACAGATCTGCCGCGCGCTCTTTTGCAATCTGGCGTGGAATTCCATATAGATCTGAACACAAAAAGATATTCTCCAGACCAGTCAGGTCTTCATCAGCGGTATATTCTTGTGGCACAACACCGATCACGTTCCTAACGCTATTGTCCTGCTTTGCAACGTCGAAGCCCAAAACGGAGGCTTTGCCTTCTGTAGGTTTCAGAATTGTTATTAGCATGTTGATCGTCGTGGTTTTTCCGGCGCCATTAGGCCCTAGGAAACCGAATATTTCCCCTCCTTTGACCCCGAAGTCCACATGATCAACCGCAACCAAGTGCTTGTTAAAGATCTTGGTCAACCCTTCAGCCTTAATGACTTCTTCACTCATCTTCCTCACCCTTCAGCTTCCGGTTTATCTTCTCGAGCTGTTCAGCTGTATCATTTAGGAGTTTCACCGCTTCATCAAAAGCTTCCTCAGATGCATTCTCTCCTATACTGCGCCCCACCTCGAAGAAAGCAGTCACAAGCTTGCGCATCGTCTTTCTTCCCTCAACTAGCTTTTCCTTTGGCAAACCTGATTGCCAAAGGAGCGTGCCTACAAAAGGCGTACCGAAGAACCTTCTTCTCCAGAGCTTCATGTGGTTCCCTGCATACTCTTTCATCTTTTTCCTCTGTTCAGCCATTATCTCCTTCTGTTCCTCAAGCAGAGCCCTTCCGCTTTCGGTTAGTTCATAACGCTTCATGCCACTTTGGTCAGAAGGAAGCTCTCTGATACGACGATTATCCTGCAGCCAAGCCAAGAGCGGATAAATCGAGCCTGGGCTAGGCTTCCATCTACCCTTGGTCCTGCTCTTTATCTCATCTATTATCTCGGAGCCTGACATGGGCTTTTCACCAAGGGACTCAAGAACCTGATAACGTATGAAACCTTTCGGAACCATGGCAGTGTGTCTCATCCAATGCTGTCTGTGCATCTATATCACCATTGATATCGCCAACGATATCAAAAGTGATACTTAAGCCTGTCGGAAACCAAATCGGAATTCTCACCCGCAATCAACATCGTCGCGGGCTTAGCACACGGACACGCCAATTATGAGTAAGAGTTGTATTCATTTCGCGTTACTACAGTTGGCGTTCTTGGCGCCGTTGGCTTGGCTCAATGTTTGTCCTATACACTCACCTTGTCTTTCGATTTCTCTATTTTTCAAGATCTGCAAAATCACATATGCGAATTCATGTTGCACCGAAACCGTCGATTGTATTGCTCCGCATAACCTCAGACTTCATGAAAGCGTTGAACTCCACCTTGGAGAGTCTTAGCGAGATCAGCAACTCGCTACTTGTCAAGAGCAAAAAGGCGTGGCATACATCAAACAAACTCAAGTTCAAATGTGAAGTCAGTGAACTGGAACTGGCACGATTGGATGAGATGGAAGCTTCATGCATGAAAAAAGGAATGGCCGCTGAGTTGTTCTCTCGCCCACTCAGCCCCACTTCAAGCGCAGGATAAACCAGGAGCAAAAGCATGCTAACTGACTCTGGTAAATAAGAAGCGCCGCGAAAAGCTGAGAGGATTTGGACTTGAAGTCATTCAAGTATGGGGAGCGGCAGGCCTGCCAAGGCGCGCAGCTCTTGCCCTTATGCGCGTGCGAGGCCCTAATCCCTGACTCATGGGTCAGAATTCATCATTAGAACACAAACACTTTCGCCTTGATTCCATTTTCTTCTGATAGATGACAAACCTTTTTATAGGAGGGTAACGATTAAGGCATCGTCACATTAATTCATGCGGCGAACGAAGCTTCTGAAAGCTTTTGGGAAGTACATGCAGGTTTTTTTGTGGCAGGAGAGATGATAAGAAATGCAAACACAATGTTTCAAAGACTTACCCTTGAGTATGGAAGTTCTGAGGGGGATTGAGGATCTTGGGTTCAACGACCTTTTTCCGATTCAAGCTCAGGCCATGATTCCACTGCTGAAGGGCAAGGATGTAATTGGCCAGGCCCAAACTGGAACTGGTAAGACGGCCGCTTTCGGAATTCCGATGATTGAACGGATAGATTCAAGGGTCAATCGTGTTCAAGGTCTGGTTTTAGTCCCGACTCGAGAGCTTGCCGTACAAGTTGCCGAACACATTGGCAGATTCGGGAAGTATTCAAGAATACGAGTCTTGCCCGTTTATGGAGGAGCACCGATAGAAAGGCAACTGAACGCTTTGAGAGAAGGCGTCCACATAGTGGTTGGCACACCCGGTCGAATAATCGACTTGCTTGATAGGCGTAGCCTAAACTTGGCAACTGTGAAAATAGTCGTTCTCGACGAGGCAGACAGAATGCTTGACATGGGATTCATAGACGACATTGAATACATACTTGCCAAAGTGCCTTCAAACAGACAAACCAGCCTTTTCTCAGCGACAATAGATCAGCAAACAATGAGACTATGTAATAGATACATGAAAAGCCCAGAGAAGATACTTGTGAGCAAGGATGAAATCGCCCTCACGCAAATGGACCAATACTACATGGTCGTAAATCCTTATGACAAGTTCGAAGCCCTATGCAGCATCTTGGACCAGAACCACATTGCGCGTGCTATTGTATTCTGCAAGACTCGCACCGAAACAAGCATTCTAGCGGACAAACTGAGAGAAAGGGGATATGATGCAAAACCAATACATGCTGGACTCACTCAAGCCCAACGGGATTACGTGATTGGCCTTTTCAGAAAGGCAGAATTGAAGCTGCTTGTCGCAACTGACGTTGCTGCAAGAGGACTAGATATTGAGGGAATTAGTCACATCATAAACTACGACGTTCCGTTGGACGCTTTAGTCTATTTCCACAGGATTGGAAGAACCGCCAGAATGGGCGGCGAAGGAACAGCCATAACTCTCGTAGGATATGGCGAACTATCAGATTTCGACAACATAAAAGCTCTAACCAAAACAACAATACAGGAAATAGAGGAACCTCAAGCACTCACCGACATCGACCGCTAAGATGCGCGGCACGTACTCCATCGTTGCCGCATTCCTAGGATTTGCGGAAGAATGCTCTAGATTTTCAATTCCTCACAACGGGATTTCTGTGAGATAACTTCGCTTTCCGAGAAATAGTGCAAGAATTCGTGTTTGGAACAAAACTTTACCCTTGTGTGTGTTTCTGTCTGTTTCAATGCTAAGCCGTGTGTAGAGAAAGAGATACTATGAAAGCAATGCTTCAGCACACGATGCGATTGCGTAGGCACCATAGGTCTGGTCACTGGCTGAGAATTTCTATGGTTGCAGTGTTTTGTTGTCTTGAATAAGGAATTGGCTTGGCTATTGTCATCAATGGTGTATTCAGAATCCATATTCGCGTTTCATAAATGCTAAGAGTATTTCACGTCTAGTAGCCTTACAAGTGAAATAGAAATGAACTGGTACATGGTTTTCCTGAAAGTGGATCCGAACCACACCAATGAAGTAGTACAACACCTTGGGAAACTCAAGAAGAACCCAATGCCACAAATAGACCTCAACTACTCTTATTACGTCTTCGGAACATGGGATACTTGCCTATGGTTCCAAGCCAACAATCACGACAATGCAATGAACTTCGTGCAGAAATACATTCGCCCTATACCATGGGTCACGGAAACGTACACTGTTCCAACGACGGTAATAAAGGAATACTAGTAAGCAAAAAGAAGTGGTTCACTGCACCTTTTCCCCTTTTTGTCTACAAAAAAGGCAAATGCTCACCGAGCAGACAGTTTTGCTCGATCCAAGAATTCAAGCATCTTCTTCTTACATTCGTTACAATGTAGCAAGAAGGCTTCCTCAGGCATAGGTCCTAAGCAATCGCAACTGATTCTGTTGTTCTTGTGGAAAGTCAAACAGCATGGTGGATATTCTCTACAGCCTTGAAGCTTCCCTTGAATTGTCGCTAGCTTGGTAATAGCCACATCCAGCTGTCTTTTTAGACTCGTCATTACACAACCTATGGAAAACTAGTGTGAGCCGCAAATATAGTGGAAGCTCCGATTGCCTGAATATGTCAGGATCAGAAATTCCCCGTGCCTGGTCAGCAAAGGAGAAACCGCACCTACGTGCACCAGGACTGATTCACGCTATGTTTGTGAATGAGATTGGAAGTGCGGTCGCCGGGATTTGAACCCGGGTCGTCAGCGTGGGAGGCTGATGTCCTAGCCAAGCTAGACTACGACCGCAAAGCACAGAATGATACCTATGAGGAAAGCGACATAAGTCTTGTGTCGCAGGAACAAAAAAGAGAAAGTAGGTATTCTACCTGGATTTCGTCAGATGCACGTTCCTGATCAGGACATACGGGCTTAGTGATGGTGGATCTGCTTCTGCCCACCAATGCACGTGTTGCCTCTCTTTGGAGATCGCGGCTATGTTGCTGAGCATAGTCAAAGCATTATCACTGACTCGCAGGTCTTTCAATGACTGAGCGATTTCTCCTTTTTCAATCTGGAAAATGCCGTCTCGTGGAATTGTTGAGAAGTCACCCTTTACATAGTTCTGAAATCGCGTGTACCATGTGTTAGTTAGGTAAAGACCCTTCTTCGTTTCTTTGAAGATCTCTTCCTTACTCATGCCCCCTGGAGCCATTTCAACATTCCATGAAGACGGTGCAACCAGACCTGCATTGCCTGTTGTCTCAGTCTTGAAGATCTTGGCTGTAGATGTATTGTGAAGGTAGGTCTTGAGCACTCCATGGTCTATGAAAACGTTCTCTCTTGTCGGAACGCCTTCATCATCAAAGGCCCTGTCTGCCACTGAGTAACTAGCGGGATTATCCTTCAACGTGACTATCTCTGGCGCTACTTTCTGTCCTATCTTATTGACGAAGACCGACATTTGAACCAAGACTGAGAAGGCTGAAACCATCCTTGCCCAGACTGCAAGAGATGAACCGAAGATCAGAGGATCAAAGACGACATCATAGGTGCCCTCGTTGCCAATCTTAGGATTCTTAGCCAGTTTTGCTATTTCCCCAGCCTTTTGCCCAGCCCTACTAGGCTTGAAGTCCTTCAATGATGAACTGCATTCGACGCCATGGCCTGATGCTTCCCTTTCGGCGAAAGCTCTAATCGAAAGCTCAACTGCTGACCTGCTGTCGACGCCTGAAGGCCCTTCTGATGATACGAGATAAATGTCCTCGTAGCTCGTGAAGAGTATTCCGCCGCTGTCAACTTTAGATCCAGCTTCCTTCTCAGCAGCATTAACCGCTTCAAAAACGTATTCTGTTGGACTCTCAAGATGCTCGAGTTTCTTGTCCGCCTTGCTTTTCGCATAGTGAAAGTTGCCTTTTGCAAAACCGCCAAACATTGGATTCTCTTTGGATACTTTGGCCAACGATAGCATTTGCTTTACGTTCTTATCTACGTCTTGAAAATCGCGTATTTGTGATGCGATCACTCGTTTCTTCCAGGCTAGTGCTACACCAGTGACATAATCGTTCCATGCAGCGGTAATGTCAACTTGATTGTTGCTGAAACGCACTTGCCGGTATTTCCCGAAAGTTGTCGCGGCAACGACTTCGTCGGCACCGAGACTCTTCGCTTTCTTGACTATATCTTCAGTCTTGCCAAGTATTTCACTCATTTCACATAAACTCCTCTGAGTCTGATGGATGGGCCGCCTGTATAGACTGGGACACCCTGCGGTGGGTCACCCTTTCCGCAAGTTGCCGCATCATACTCAACATCCTTGGAAACAGCATCAACAGCCGTCCAGAACTTCAGGGTCGTAGTTTCAATCACAGGTCTTGCAACAGGGGTTCTCAATTCGCCGCCTTCGATCACGTATGCTTCTCTGCCTACATAGCGTTGGTTGAACCGCTTGTCATCTATGTTCCATTCGGTGAAGGATTTCATGTAAACGCCATTTTTGACGTCTTCGATAAGCTCTTCTTCGGTCAGGTCTCCTGGAAGTACGAATGTGTTAGCCATGCGGACTATAGCCTCCCTATCGTAATTGACCGATCTCGAAGAGCCATTGCTTCTTGTGCCGAGCTTCGCTGCTGATTCTCTGTTGTGCAAGAATTCGTTTATGATCCCCTTTTTATACAGGAATCTTCGCCTAGCTTTGACGCCTTCGTCATCATACTCATAGTAGCCGTAGCTATGTTCTATCGTCGGATCGTCCACAACTGTGACGACGTCACTGCCTATTCTTGTGCCAATCCAGTATTGGCTGCCCTCGTAAATGAAAGACCTTCCAGCCTGACTCATCTCACGACCAAGGATTCTGTCAGCTTCCATTGGGTGACCACAGGATTCATGTGCCGCTATTCCAGCTACCTCGGGACCACAAATCAAATCCATATTTCCAGCATTCACGGTTTTTGCCTTAGTTATCACATCCTTGAGAACCTTAGCGTTATGCACCATTTTCTCAGGGATATGCCACTCGTGGAGAGCTTCCCATCCGCCGCTGTGGCCAAACTGCTCAGATGCTTGCTCTGTTTTGCCTTCCTCAGCAACAGTGATGAAGATCCAAGCACCGATTCTTGGTAAGAACGATGATATACGCGATCCTTCAGAGTTGACAAAATACTTCGTCGTCAAGTCTATCATGCACTGCGACATTGTTGCAGCAACTTTGACACCGCAGGATGCCAGCGCCTTGTCAACATCCACGAAAGCCGATATTCTCTCCTCAGGCGCCACATTCTCTATTTTCTTCTTCTGGTCAACAATCCACTTTGCTCTGACAGCTTTTTCCTCAGCGAAGACAAGCTTCTCTTGGCGCTTCGCGGCTTTGGCATACTTGTACGCTAAATCCACTATTTCCTTTGCCTCTTCTTTCGACCACTTGTTAGTTGAGGCAAAACCAATTCCCCCGCCTGCTATTATTCTCACACAGAATCCACTGTCAACGGCTGAGACATATGCCTCAAGAATTCCGTTTCTAAGCATCAGCCTATCTTCGACTTGATTGTGCGCCCTGACTTCGGCATATTCAACCTTCTTGCTCTGCGCATATTCCAAAGCGTAGTCCACGATTTCTTCTTCCATCTTCTTACGACCTTTTAGAGCATAATCTCTCAAGAGAAAGGATAAAACCTTTTAGGTCCAGTTTTCAAGGCTTATTGAAGAAGCCAAAGAGGTTTGTCTCGTTGGAAAATTCGTCGGCTGCGAAAAAGCATTTTTGGCAAGGAAATGAAGCATGCGCCGAAGCAGCAATTGCCGCGGGATGTCGATTTTTCGCCGGATACCCAATAACGCCTTCTAGCGAGATAGCAGAACACCTCGCGAAGAGGCTTCCACAAGTAGGCGGCATTGCTATCCAGATGGAAGATGAGTTGGCCTCGATAGGTGCTATCGTTGGTGCAAGTTGGGCAGGGGCCAAGTCAATGACTGCAACATCTGGGCCAGGGTTCAGCCTCATGCAAGAGGGCATAGGTTACGCCTTTATGACTGAAACTCCATGCGTGATTGTCGACGTTCAAAGAGCAGGCCCCAGCACTGGACAAGCCACCAAATGTGGGCAAGGCGACGTCATGCAGTCTCGTTGGGGCACGCACGGCGATTACTCTGCAATTGTGCTTGCGCCCAACTCAGTGCAAGAGATGTTCGACCTTACGATTAGAGCATTCAACCTAGCTGAGAAATTTCGAACTCCAGTTACAGTTCTAGCAGACGAGATAGTCGCTCACATGCGAGAACAGCTCACTGTACCGCCTACAGAAGCCCTGAAAACATATGATCGCAGAAAACCTAGAACAGGAGAAAAGGCATTCTTCGGACTAGGGGAAGTCCCGCCGATGCCAGCCGTTGGCGAAGGATTCAACGTAGTTGTAACAGGCTCAACACACGACGAATACGGCATCAGAGTGACCGCAGATCCAGCCCCACACAGAAAGCTTGTTGAGAGACTCAATAGCAAGATAGAGAATCATTCAGACGAGATTGCAGACTTTGAAAGCTATAACATTGATGATTGTGAAATAGGCATAGTCTCCTATGGATGCACATCAAGAACCGTTTACGAGGCTACTGAGGCTGCTGAAAAACAAGGTATAAGAGTCGGATCGATAAGACTGCGAACAATCTGGCCCTTCCCAGAAAGATCCATCAGGAAACTGGCCGCAAGAGCCAAAGCCATCATCGTTCCTGAAATGAACCTTAGGCAGCTGTTCTATGAAGTTGAAAGGGCAGCATACGCTCAGACAGAAGTTGCTCCCGTCAACAAAATCGGAGGAGGAGAACTAATCACACCTGAAGAGTTGCTGGCAAAAATAGAGGAGTTGAACAAGAAATGAGCGAAAGCTTCTCGGCGAAAGACTATCTGAGAGACATAAAACAGCCTTTCTGCGCCGGCTGCGGAGCATATACAGTAACGAATGTCTTCTTGAGGGCAGTTCATGAGCTTGGACACAAAGACCTAAGCAAATTCGTCTTCTGCAGTGGAATCGGCTGTTCCGCGTGGATACCTTCCCCACATTTCATAGCAGACTCAGTGCATACGCTACATGGAAGAAGCATACCAGTAGCAACAGGCATAAAATTGGTTCGATCCGACACTAACGTAGTCGTGTTTGGCGGCGATGGCGACATAGTTGGCATAGGCCTAAGTCATTTCATCCATGCAGCAAGAAGAAACTTGGACATCCTCGTCATAATGGTCAACAACATGGTTTATGGCATGACGGGAGGACAGGTGGCCCCGACCACACCGTTCAAGACGAGAACGACAACGACCCCATATGGGAGCTTTGAATATCCGTTAGACGCCGCCAAACTAGCAGTCACAGCCGGAGCCTCCTACGTTGCTCGCTGGACAACTGCGCACCAACAAGAACTCAAAGAATCCATAGAAGAAGCGCTCAAAACCAAAGGTTTCAGATTCATTGAGGTGGTAAGCCAATGTCCAACAGCTTATGGAAGAAAGGCAGGCTTTGCAGACGCTGGAGAAATGCTGAAATGGTTTAAGGAAAACAGTCTGTCACTCAAACAATCAGAGAGAATGAGCAAGGAAGATCTAAGCTCGAAAATCACTATTGGCGAATTTGTGAAGAGACAAAGACCAACACTTGTTGAAACAATAAGCAACACGATACTGGAGGCAAAAGGGAACATTGAGGACTGAAGTAAGAATATGTGGACTAGGCGGACAAGGCGTAGTTCTCGCGGGACAAATACTGGGCAAGGCAGCAGTAAACGATGGGAAGAACGTGGTTCAAACGCAAAGCTATGGGGCAGAAGCCCGAGGAAGCGCCGCAAGAAGCGAAGTAATAATATCAAATGGCAAAATCGGCTTCCCAATGGTCAGAAAATGTGACATTCTGATCGCGATGAACCAAGAAGCTATTCAAAACAACATCAAGGACCTCAAAGAAGACGGCAAGCTCATAGTGGACAGCAGCATGATCAAAGATATACCCGCAACCAAGGCAACGACATTCAAAGTGCCAGCAACGCAAACAGCCGAGGAATTGTACGGCGGAAAACTCTACGCAAACATGATTATGCTAGGAGCACTAACGGGAATAACTAAAATCGTGAAAGAAGAATCCATGGAGAAAGCGATAACTGACACAGTGCCAAAAAAGGCAGCAAAAGTGAATCTGCAAGCATACAACAAAGGATTAAATGGATAAGACCACCCTATTGCTCCTCGCCCAGACACTCTATAATCTGCGGGGAGAAGCAAGTTGGCCAGAGAATACACTTATGCATGTGCCGGCGTTGACAGGAAATCGAGGACTGAATCCAAAAAAGCGCTGCACGTTCTCAAAGAGACTTTCCGACTCAGTCACCACGGCAAAGTAGTCCAACTCCCCTATGGAAACATATTTCCTATCAACGAAGAATGCTACTTGGACCTGGCGATTGAAGGCGTTGGCACAAAAGTTCTCGTCGCACAATTAGCCGAGAAATACGATACGATTGGAATCGACGGCGTTGCCATGGCAGTCAATGATGTCATACGGTCAGGCGCCAAACCCCTTGCAATAGCAGACAATATTCACGTACAAGCCTCGAACCAAGCCCTCATAGCAGAATGGATGAAAGGAATCGTAGAGGGGGCAACTGAGGCTGATTGCGTCGTGCCAGGCGGCGAGATCGGCGACGTCTTTGAACTCATAAAAGGCTTGATAGAAGGCAAAGGCTTTGACATGATCGTTGCATCGGTAGGTGAGGTCGCAAAGAAGAGAGTCATCCACGGAACAAATATTGAACCTAGCGATAGAGTCATCGGCCTAAAAAGCTCTGGGCTACATAGCAATGGTATTTCTCTGGCAAGAAAAATCCTCTTTAAACAATGGGGCGGAAAATACGAGCCTCATGATGTCCCAGATGGCCTAGACAGAGAACTAGCCTACGAAGTCCTTGAACCCACTAAGATCTACGTTAAACAACTACTGAGAGTCGCTGAAGAGATCGAAGTCAAAGCAGCTGTACACATTACAGGTGATGCATACTCGAAATTCGGCAACCTGGCAAGATTCTCAAAAGGCATAGGCTTTGAATTCGATAACTTCAATCCACAGCCTATCTTCGGATTAATCCAGAAAACTGCCCAAGAACTCGGCCACAGGATTGCTGACGAAGAAATGTTCAAAACATTCAATATGGGATGGGGGTTCGCGGTGGTGGTGGACAAGAAGGACGCTGACGAGGCTGTAGACACCTTGGAAAGAAGTGGCACCCACGCTGAGTGCATTGGAACGATAACACCCAAGGAGGGTATGAAGGTTTTCCATGGAAAAGGGGCGATTGTTTTGAATTGAAGGGTTGCCTTGTTGCTGACGAAAGTGTTTAAATTCCCTGCAAGTTCAAACCTAGTTTATGAAATATCGTTTGAAAATTGAAGTAAGCTTGAAACCTGGGCACAGTGATCCTGAGGGTGAAACCACATCACGCGTGTTGGTAGAGCTTGGCTACAAGGTAAAAACGGTCAGCACTAGCAAGGTTTATAGAGTTGCAGTTGAAGCCACGACCAGAAAGGAGAGCCTGGAAAAAGCTGACGAAATGTGCAAGAGGCTTCTAGCCAATCCGACAAAAGACGATTATACGATAGTTGTCGAGGAAGAGAATTGACCCGAGACCTCTACATTCAGAGGAAAACGCCATTTCCTTTACTTGAAATAAACGTGCTTGCCGCCTCAGACGAGCAACTCGAGGAGATCAGTCAAGAGCTTAGCATAGGTTTGAACCTACGAGAAATGAAGAGTATAAAACACTTTTTCAAGACAAAGAGACGAAACCCTACTGATGTGGAGCTCCAGACAATAGGCCAAACGTGGTCAGAACATTGTTTCCACAAAACCTTCAAAGGCAAAATAAGATTCGAAGGAAAAGAAATCGACAGCTTATTCAAAACATACATTGCGAAAGCTACCGACGAAATCAAGGTCCCCTGGTGCCTCTCAGTATTCGAAGACAACGCGGGCATTGTGGACTTCGCAGAGGGATATGGAATAGCAGCCAAGGTGGAAACCCATAACCACCCTTCCGCCATAGAACCCTTCGGCGGCGCAGCTACAGGCGTAGGCGGAGTAATTCGCGACATCTTAGGCGTTTGGGCAGATCCGATTGCCTGCATGGATGTGCTAGGCTTCGGTCCACTTGACTTCAGCTATGAGAAACTACCACCCGGCGTGAAACATCCCAAACTCATCTACGCCGGAGTAGTTGCTGGGATAGGCACCTACGGCAATAATATGGGAATCCCTACGGTTAATGGGGCCATATACTTCGACGAAAGCTACGTTGGAAATGTCGTCGTTTACTGTGGATGCATTGGCCTTCTTCCGATGAAGAGCTTCAGGAAAAGTGCCAAGCCTAGCGACGTAGTTGTCTTAGTCGGAGGCAAGACGGGTCGGGATGGCATTCATGGCGTTACTTTTGCTTCAGCAGAGTTGACCGAGAAATCGGAAAAGGTATCAAGGCCTGCCGTGCAAATCGCAAACCCGATTGAAGAGGAGAAGCTGAAGAGAGTCATAGTTGAGATCCGAGACCTACAGCTGGCATCTGCAATAACGGATCTAGGCGGCGGCGGGCTGTCATCTGCTATAGGTGAGAGTGCGAAAAAGTTCGGCTGCGGCGCCACAATCAGCCTTGAAAAAGTTCCGCTGAAGTATCTAGGGTTGGCACCATGGGAGATTTATGTTTCAGAGTCTCAGGAAAGAATGCTTCTAATAGTGCCCGCTGAGAA